>PFAP01000037.1:0-4854 GCA_002773615.1 Candidatus Falkowbacteria bacterium CG10_big_fil_rev_8_21_14_0_10_39_11 | reverse complement strand
GCACTAACCAATGATGGCAAGATCAATACAGCTGCCAACACGGCTATCATGAAAAAAATTGAAATTTTCTTAGTCATGGCTATTTTTCCATTAATTTTTTTAATAAATCGACCTTTTATAAATTTGATATAACAAAATTTAATACGGTAAAACTGGCAAACACGGTCAAAAGCCCGAGAGCTGCCCAAATCAAAATATCACGTGCAGTTTTTACCCTTCCAGAATCACCCTCAGAGAACATAAACATTACTCCACCATAAATAAACATTACCAACGCCAATGCTCCAACTATCCCAAGCAACACCTTCAAAATACCACCAATCACATCCGGAATACTTTTATCAGTTCCGATTAAGCCGATATTACCAAAACGACTAATTCCATCGTAGACACCTTTCAAGGCCTCCTCTTCTGAGACTTCACCCTCACCGGTAGCTGGCGTTTTCTCGACCGCTCCGGCACCAGCATCCTGACATCGCTGAATATTAGCCTCAGTCACCGTCTCACTGTCGCCTAATGTCGGTGGCAAGAAACCAGAAACTGACTCCGCCACATCCACACAAATATTGACCGCCTTACCAGCACCGTCAGCCAAATCAATATCATTACATTTATCAACAAACCCAGTCGCTCCCGGAGCAGAATTTGCAATACTAAGACAAATTGCTTTTACTTGAGCAATATCTTGAGCGTGAACCGAATTCAACCCGAATAAAAAGAAACCAGTTAATATTATCGTTAAAATTGTAATCTTCTTTAACATTATTGTATTCGTAGTATTTGTTATTAATTCGCCTGCCTGCCGAAATTTTAATGTAGGCCGGTTGCTTTTCTGAATTAACCACTGGTAAGCGCCTGTACCACCGCCTTCATTATCAATCCCGCACTTAGAATAACGATTAATCCAATAACCGCGTACTTTATCGCATTCTTTGCTTTCGTTAACACTCCCTGGTTAGCTCCCGCTAATATATACAACACGCCCCCATATACAAACATCAAGAGCGCTATACTACCAGCAATCCCAAGCAAAAATTCCGCAATTGTAATTATGGTATTTTCAACGGCACTCAAATTACAAACATTCAAGTCTGCATCTTTGAGACAGGCCGCCGGCACCAACTGAGCCATGGCTTGACCGGCACTCATCAGCCACAAAAATACGGTTGTAAAAATTATCTTTTTCATTATTCTTTTATTTCACTATTTCATTATTTCTTCATTCCAAACGCTCAGTTTACTCTCACTGCCTAAATAATAGTTTATCAGCTCAAAATTTCCTACTTATACGTCTGAGTCATTCTCTGAGCCGCTAGATTCACCGCCTCTTTTGCCGTTGCTTCAAAACTATTCACACTTTCAATCATATCAAAGAAAATTTCTTCCGCTGCGACCGAATCTTTCCCTCGATACCAAGTTTGTGCTGTCAAAATTTGCTCTGTAAACACCGCCACCTCTTCATTCTCTAGTTGCGAGTCATACAACGTTCGTAGCGCCGACGGTTTTTGCGTTTTTTCCAAATAAGAACTTACTTGGGGCTCTGCAGTCATATATTTTACAAAATCCCAAGCAAAATCTTTATGTTCTGATTTTTTCGCCACTCCTTGCATCCAATAATTAGCAAAATTAACCGTATCGTAACCCTGGACTTGAAGCATTGGCGCAATATCATAATTAAGCTTTGGTGCTTGAGCATCGATTATCGGTCGGTGATAAGAATATCCAGCAAAGTACGCTGTCTGTCCGTCAATAAACGCCTGCAGCGAATTTTCCATTTCATTATTCCACGTATATGAATTCAAAAGCGGATCAGCAAATGAGGTGTAAAACTCCAAAGCATTATATGCCGGAGGTTGAGTTATACCCTCATTACCCTGCAACGATCTTGGCATTAAATGAAAACTTACTTGATCTCGATCAGTCACCATCTCTGTTTTCAATTGCATCATAAGCAATGAAAGTATATCAAAGCTACGTTCAATATTCCTCGCCGTCCCCATCGGAATTGCCGCTAACAAAATATTATTATCGGCATCAACCCTTCGTATTTTTTCAACCTGTTCTTGTAAATCAGTCCAATAAACAGCTGGTAAAGCAATGCCGGCATTATTCAATATATCTTTATTATAATACAAAGCCAAAGTATCGAGACTCATCGGCAAGGCATAGACACCATTCACCATTTTGGGATCACTGGCAGACCCAGCGTTATATTCTTTGATCGCATCCATAGCCACAGTATCACCAAATAGTTTTACAATCTGACTGGGTGTATACAAATTTTGAGTCACCAATTCAATTACCTCTTCTTTTTTTACTGTTCCGACCGTCTTTTTATATGGAACCGTTACCGAACGAGGCATTGGTTCAAGCAGGTTTTGATATTTGCTAACCCAAGTATTATGAACTGAAAAAATATCCGGCCCTTCATCCAAAGCAAAAGCTTCCAACAACTCCTTTTCATATTCCTCGAATCTTAACTTTCGAAACTCTATGGTTACATTTGGATGTAATTGTCGATATGAATTGATAATATCAGTATAAGCATCGCGTTCATCAAACACCGTCCAAACTTTTAAAGTTAGAGGCTGCATAGCTCGCTGTGCTTCAAGCGACCCGCCTTTAGCACAACTAGCTCCGGTAGTAATCAAAAAGGTTGCGATCAGAAATAATGTTATCAAAGAAAATAGTCTCTTTTTCATATGTTATACAAACGATAATTTAATATTTCACAAAGACTTTCCTTGAAGCTATCAAATTTTTGTAAAAACAAAATAAAACCGCTGCCGTTGTAAACTTTAAAACTTTAACGTTTTCAAATATTTCTTAAAATCTTTTTTCAAATCTGGACGCTTCAAAGCCAGCTCTACATTTGCCCGCAAATAGCCGAAAACCGACCCAGTATCATAATAAGTTCCCTCAATTCTTCGAGCATAGACATGTCTTTTCTTCATCAATTTCGCAATCGCATCAGGCAACCAAAGCTCGCCCCCTTTCCCCAATTTTGTCTTTTCAAGCGTTTCAAAAATATCCGGCGTGAGCAAATAACCACCGACCGAACCAAGCAATGATGGCGCATTTTGAGGCCCTGGCTTCTCAACCAACTTTTTGACATCATAAACATCCTTACTTACCGCCACACCATCAATCACTCCATATTTTTTTGTTTCTTCTTTGGTAATATCCTTGGCAACAATCACTGGATCACCGTATTTTTCGTATGTTTCAATCAATTGTTTTACTCTGGGTTTTTTGGGACAATCCCAAAATTCATCTCCCCAAATCACCACAAACGGCTCATCACCTACAACGTCCTTGGCACACAAAACCGGAGTACCATTTCCATACGGACCTTTTTGACGAATATAAATAAAGTTCGCCATGTCTGCTATTTTTTTAATCTCAGCCCGTTCAACATTTTTTCCAACTGACTTTAAATAATGTTGTATCTCAAAATTATAACTGAAGTGATCCTCCACCGCCCTCTTCCCACTACCGGTGACCAGGATAATATCAGTGATTCCCGCTGCCACCGCCTCTTCAACCACATATTGAATAATTGGTTTATCGACAATTGGCAGCATTTCTTTAGGTTGTGCTTTTGTGGCCGGCAAAAATCTAGTTCCATATCCAGCCACGGGAATAACTGCTTTTCGAACTTTCATAATAATCAAAATTTAAGGATAATTATCCCACCTGAATTTTGGAGCGCATACTTGATCCAAAACCACCAAAACACTGGAGTCAAAGCAGCTCCTTATTAATATCTAATTTCACTCTAAATTATATCACAAAATACCAATCTTCCCCAAATTTAATTCACATACCCCACCATCAAAAAAACAGCCAACAACCCAGCTGCCCAACTTTTGAAAAAAAATTAAAGAACCAATTTATTTTATAAAAAAATTAACACCTTTAAGCCCGCCTCAAAATGCCGGCCGTCCCGACTCCAGCAATCAAATACGTTACCAAATTCTCATACATCCAAACCACCAAAAGCGTGACTGGCAAATCCAGAGTCAAGGCTAAATTCAAGGTTATTGTCACATCTGAAACCAAGAACAAAATCAAACCATAAACCAGCCCCTGTTTCAAAAACCCCGTCGCCATAATCGCCGGCCTAATATACAAAAAAATTAAAGACAAAACCAACCCCGTTACTAGAGAAAAAATTATTGAATAAAAATAAAACTTCAACGGCAAAACATTTCCATCCGGCACCCAAAATCCAAACCAAAAATTCTTTACCCCCGGATAATCATACAGATCCATCGCAACAAATGATCCAATCGCGTGCACCACTTGCAAAATTACAGAGAAAATCACCGCCGAAAAAATTATTCGTACACTTTTCTCAAACAAACCCATACATTTATTTACCTAAAAACTTTTTCATTTTTTTCAGTTCATGAAAAATCATTCCCACTCGAAGCATGATGTAAACACTAATTAATCCCACGATGAAGAAAGCCAAAGCCACCAGTAAATTAAGTGTATAAGGATACAGCACCACCAAAATTGCTAAAACCAACATCATTACTGACTGAAGAAACAAAAACAACATCACCTCAAACAAAAACCTCCTCACAAAATGATAAATATCACCGATTTTCATATTTTTATCTTTATTTTATTTCTATTTTCATTATTTTTTAAGATCTACTCTCCCATCACACAAAACCAATAACAAATAACCAATTAAATTATACCACAATTTTAATATTTAATCTTTTTCTTACCTCTGATGATTTTTGAGAGCCTTAACATTTTACCTTCTTAATTATTGTTAACATTGCAGCAAAGGGGTTTACACTTTGGGAGGCTAAAATATAATAAATAAACCATTATTTA
>PFAP01000052.1 GCA_002773615.1 Candidatus Falkowbacteria bacterium CG10_big_fil_rev_8_21_14_0_10_39_11 | reverse complement strand
TTCTTTGATTGTTTTTGCCATAGATATTGCCATATACCAAGATTATACAGTCTTGGGCAAAAACCGCCATATGTGTCGGCACATTACACGCAAGTCTTGACAAAAAATCTCGATTATGTTAATATTTTGTGATTGATCCCCAACAAAAGGAGGTGGACATGCTAAAGAAGCTTTGGTGGAAGTTTAAGCTTTGGACTTCTGGAGCAAATGATTTTACCCTTGATGATCTTCAGCCTCCTGACAACATTCATAAATTCAATTCGTGGCTGAACAAGCTCCAGAAGATTGGTTTGTATTTGAAGCTGATTAACGCTGATGATGATTCGAACCGTGGTCAAATTACCCCCACCTGGAAACTGTTTGCATCTCTGGCTGTTGGTATACTGCTCATCTTTGGCTCAGTTATCCTGACCGATTCTTTGATGACGGGAGAAGGCGCTGAGCATGAGCTTAATATTCTGGCGGCCAAGATTCTGCTTGTTGTGGGAACGATTGTTTTCACCGGCATGTTCGTCTACATGATGAATTACCACTCGTTTATTCCGAACTGGTGGGATAACCGTCGTAGGATTAAGCGGGTGCAACAGCAAACGATGACTGAATTCGGTCAGACAAAAAAGAAGGGGGCGATTGTTCGTCAACTTCATGAAGAACAGATCAATCGGCTGCAAGAAAGATATATTGGTGATACCTCTGATCTTCGCCATGTTCAAATCACTACTCAAAGAAGAATTGAACAAGCCAAAGCATTTCAGCTGAAAATCAATCGCGAATGCGATGCCGAGTTGACAGAAACCGGTCAACTGCCGCGTGATCTCCAACTGATGAAAAATGGCACTCCGGAAAAGATTTACGCACTGGAAGAAAAGCGCCAGCAGCTTGATACTCAAGTATCGCGAGTCGCGACTTTCTTTGACACGTGGAGAAAGAGTGTTTCAACCTTGGAGCGCAGAATCAATAGAATGGAATTGTCTGAGGAATACGCTCAACTCACGGCTGCTATTGCCGACACTACCGATGAGGTTCAAAATGTGATTTTCAATAGTTCCGTGAATCTACATCGAGACGTGTCAAAGTTCATGATCGGCTTGCAGTCAGCTATGAGTGTCGCCGGCATTCGAGAAGCGGCCCGATTGGCGGACACTGGTAACCTCATCACTGATTGTGACAGTATCAGTCAAACGATTTCAACGTTTGTTGCTGAGATGAAGTCGGTTGAAACTGCTTTGAGCCCATCAGATGTCGAGTTTGCAGTCAATGATGACAATGATAATCCGGTCGCCGATCTTGCGGCCTCTTAGAACACTTTAACAAAGTGTTTTTTTGTTCGATCTTCCCTCCCATTCATATCTCCCTCGAAGGCGATATTGCCAACGTCGCTTTCGATCAAAACCAAGTAACAATTGACCTTTTGAACATATATTGCTAAAGTCTAATGTGATCCCCAGACAATCTCACGGTGAGATTGTCCCCACTAGGAGGCTCTTGATTCGATAGCTATACGCTAGGTCGAATGGAGCCAAGGAAGATGCCGATGACAGATGGGGCTGACGATCTCCGCCGAGAAGCGGGAGAAGAAATGCGAGAGGCTGAACAAGCCCATGATTTCAAACCGGTTCTATTGCTGGAGATTGACCTCGAAAGACTTTTGGTAGACACCTCAGAGCTTAGACTGTCGCTGGTTGGAATGGGAGAAACGCGTAGTCAGCCTGGTGAAACCAGAGACATGAGACAAGTGCCGGTCAAGATGACCCACACCGGATTCAGGCTGGCGCTGCGGGTCAGACATGAGCCGACACTCGGAATCATTCAAATCATGGATGACAATCATCATCGCTCTGATTGGAAGCCACCGGTTGATTTCCATTCAGTCCAGCTGTTTGACTTTTCAACTTCGTTTGAACTCAGAGATGAACTGCTACTCATGCTAATTCAAAAATTGCTGGGCAGTGAAGTGTATGTCAAGGAGCGGGTACATCTGGTAAATTCAAGTGACTTGCGTTTTCGAAACTTGGCTGTACCGGCTCAGTTTTTTCGTTGTTCAGTGGATCGTGATTTGGTGCTGGTGGCGTTGGTCAATGAAGTCAGTGAAGAGATCAAACCAAAAGTGGTTGAAAAACTGTTTGCTTGGTTTGTGAATTCAGCTGAAAGAAAAGTCAAACTGAACGCCAAGGGACTTATTAGAGATATGTTTGGGAAAAAGAAATAACACTTTAACAAAAGTGTTTTTTTCTTTGCATAATATAAACTGAAGGCGCGATTTTGGAATCGCGCCTTCAAGGATATTTTTATACATTTTGATTAAATTTTGTCAGCCTTTTCCACATGAATCTTGCCTCCTGGCTCGAGAATAATTTTATCACGTTTTGAAACCTTGCCTTCGAGTAGATAATTGGCCAATGTATCATCCACCTTTTCCTGCATCACACGTCGCAAAGGTCGAGCCCCGAACCGGGGATCAAAACCTTGTTCAGCCAACTCAGCAATAGCAGCATCTGTAATTTCGAGTAAAATATCTTTTTCAGCCAAGCGTTTGACCACTTTTTTGGCCATGATTCTGGCAATTTTGATTACACTTTCCATTGTCAATGGAGTGAATACAATGACGCCATCAAAACGATTGATGAATTCTGGACGATAATGTTTTTTAAGTTCTTCATTTATAAGTAACTCTTTGAGTTCAGCCAAAGGCATGTTTTCCTTGATCTTGTCTTGGATGACTTGTGCGCCGGCATTACTGGTCATAATAATAATCAGATTGGTAAAATCAATGGTCTGACCACTGCCATCGGTAAGACGGCCATCGTCCATAACTTGGAGAAATAAGTTTAATATATCCGGATGAGCTTTTTCAATCTCATCACAAAGAAGTAGAGAATAAGGATTTTTACGAACCGCTTCGGTCAAGACTCCGGGTTCCGAACCATTACCGATTAGACGGTCAATACTGCTTTTTTCTTGAAACTCACTCATATCAAAGCGAAGCATTTTATCTTCAGCGCCAAAATAAACCTCAGAGACACTTTTGGCGAGCTCGGTTTTACCGACACCAGTCGGTCCAAGGAATAGAAAATTCGAGATCGGTCGACCTTCATCACGAAGTTCGGCTCTAGCTCGACGTAAACTGGCGGAAACCATTTTAACGGCCTCATCTTGGCCAATAACTCGCTTGTGGATATCTTTTTCAAGATCGAGTAGTTTTTTGCTTTCATTTTGAGTGACCCCAGTGACCTTGACCCTGGTTTTTTCAGCCACAACAACAGCAACGTCTTCGGCTGTGACCACATTTTTTTCGCCTTTTAGCTTTCGCACATTGACAGCCACTTCTTCCAAAACTTCCAAGGCTTTTTCAGGTAAATATTTGTCATGAGAGTATTTGTCAGTCAAAATAACTGCTTTTTCTATACTGTCATAAGAAAAGTATATATTGTTTTTGTATTCTATCGGTCCACTCTTGGCCTCACAGACTTGAATAGCATCATTGATCTCAAGCTCATTTATATTGACCGGTTTAAAAACTTCAAATAGAGAACTCTTTTCTAGCACTCGAGAATATTCAGCCGGTGAAGTGGTACCCAAAATCAAGAAATATCGCTTTCTCATGATTTCAGCCAAAACTTCAGAGAGATCAAGGCCTCCACCCTCAGAATTAGCTCCAACTAAATTATGTAAATCTTCAATAACCAAAACAATATTACGAGATTTTATTACCTCTCCGGCCAATGTCATCAATCTGGCTTCAGCTTCTTCGGGTCTAACCCCACCAATCAAACCTGAAACATTGATACTCACCAATCGCTTATCCTGTAATGCTTCCGGCACTGTTTCCTCAACCATACGCTCGGCTAATCCGTGCAGAATAGTGGTCCGACCAACACCAACATTACCGACTAAAAGCACGCCATTGCCACTGCCTTCCAAGACTCGATACAATTGTTCAAATTCTTTTTCTCGACCAATGCAGGGGAAAAGCTGGCCAGCCATGGCTTGTTTGGTCAAATCAGTGCTAAATTTATCTAAAAACGGTGTTGCTACACCTGTCATAGCTCGATCTAAACCAGATTTTGGTTTGTAACGAGCATTGGTACGAAATCGACTGAGCCCCTCTCTCAATTGGCGCTGCAAGCGAATCCAAGTCACGACATTATCGACTTTTTGATAACTTAATTCCAGATCAACCAATATTTTTTCGATCAAATCTTCAATTTTTTCATTCTTATTTAACAAGTCTGTGTTGATCAAGGATTTGATAATCTCAGGGATTTGAACCTTTCGGCGTCGTTCATCATACGCTTCTAGATAGCTGAGCAACAAAACTTTGTGTAATAATTCGGAAATATCCGTTTGGCGAGCGCGACCTTCAACTTGCCAGTCCAGAGCGCGGGCCAATTTCTCTTTGAATTTTTCGCTTTCAATACCCAGCCGACCCCAGATAACTGCGCCATCATTGAAAGCCGGTACAGCGGCAAAGACGTGTAAACGATCAGTCTTTGAATGCTGAAAATTTTTGGCTATTTGCCAAGCCTGTTCAATCAACTTGATGGAATCTGGTGCAAATGCTTTGGAAATATCAATTTTATTCTTGGCCGGTTGCTTGTGAATAAAATTCCAATCTAAAAAGTCCTGCGGCGGCTGCTCTTTGATAAATATTTTTTGTAATACTTGATTTATAGGTTCTTTGGTCTGAATAATTCTATAATACAAATACAAATCAGAAATAATAGTAAACCAGAAAATTGTTTTTTCAAATGACGGCGTCAACCAATATGATAATCCAAATAGATTTTGAAAATTATTCGGGAGATCCAAGTAGAACAGCAAAAAAACACCAAACAATCCGATTAGAACCAAAATGAGGTTGATTATTTTATTCAAAAGTTCAATAATCCGATCAACAAAAATATGTAAACTATTTATAGTTTTCCCCCAATATAAAAATCGGCCATAAAAAGGTAAGGCTACGGCCATTCCATGACAATCAGCGCAAACCTTTCCCTCTTGGGAGCCGGTTCCCTGACAACTATGACAGACGATAAACTTATATTCAGGAGTTTTGTTGACTTTTTCAGTCATAAAAAGACTAATATACAAGATTAAAAATAAGTTGAAAGACTACGAACAGAGGTAACACAAACCATAAAACAAAAACGACAAAAGCAAAAATTATCCAGCCGATAAAGATAATGAACCGACCGAAAATTTGAGCCACACGCATCAAAACACTTATCAGACGTCCTTGCCAAGTGTAATCCCCGTACATCGGAACAAAAATATTTTTGACCCAAACCATCAAAGCCACTGAACGACTACCATTTGTAATCGTGTCAACCATTCGACGAAATGCCAAAATGGCCCCGCGGGTATACCACCAGACTGGCCAATACAAAAAATCCAGAACCAAATCTTTGGCAATAAATTTGATTGCTTTGGTTGAAAGGCTTTGCTGAGCCATAAGTCAAATTATTTGATTAAATTATACCACAAAAACTATGTTCGAACTAATTAAATGTGAACATTACAAATAAAAATGAGAAATAATAAAACGACATTATGTCATGTCGCCTTTAATGAAAATAAACATTTTAATAGCAAAGAAATCAAAAATAACCTCATACTTAAAATTAATCATATCGACTAACTATATTCTTGAAACAAACCAGAATCGTATCCATAAAAAGTTAAAGTTGTTTTTTTATCTTTTCAGCAATCTCATTAAGTTTATTTCTAGACGGCAATTTGAAATATCTCTTCGGAAAGTTCAGACCAAACCCATCTCCCTTATGCCTTGGGAATAAATGCAAATGAACATGAGGGACTTCCTGCATCGCTTCTTCACCATCTGCTAAAAAATAATTGACACCATTACACTTAATGCCGGATCTTCTTAAAGCCTTGTTTATTTTTTTGGAAACCTTGAACATCTGTCCCAAAGTTGAATCATCAACTTCTGAAATGAACTCCGCATGTTTTTTTGGAATTAAAAGAACATGGCCGGGATTTACAGGTTGGACATCAAGAAATGCAATAATTTTTTTATCTTCATATATTTTTGACACTTCTAATTCTCTATTGACTATCCGACAAAATAAGCAATCTTTTTTATTCATAATGTCATTATAATAAATGGTAAATCCGTTGCGATTAATAAGGCTGTTTACTTAAATTTTACTTGATTTGGTGGTCTTCTACCAGACAAAGCAGCAATAATGTTTTTGGCAGCCACGGTAGCCATAGCTTCCCGGGCTTCAATTGTAGCTGACGCAGTATGCGGCGTCATAATAACATTGTTCATTTTGCGTAATTCATAATGATCACGAGGATTGCAGTCAATCAACGGTTCACATTCATATACATCCAATCCAGCACCAGCAATTTCACCTTTGGTCAAAGCTTTGACCAAGGCTAACTCATCGACAACTGGTCCACGAGCAGTATTGATTATAAAAGCGGTTTTTTTCATTTGCTTGAACTCTTTGGTGGACATAAGATGTCGGGTGGAATCAAGCAACGGGACGTTTAATGAAATAAAGTCAGATTTTTTTAGCAGATCAGCTTTGGAAACAAATTTAGCCTTGGACTTTTTTTCAAACTCCCGGTCTCGATACAAATCATGATAAATCACCGTCATATCCATGCCTTGGGCTCGGCGAACTGTGGCCTTGCCAATTCGACCAAGACCAATAATACCCATGGTCTTGTTCATCAAATTTTGACCAATGAATAAATCTGGTTGCCATCCTTTGTACTTGCCGGCCCGAGTAAAGTTGTCAGCCTCGACGACGCGATGAGCCAAGGTAAACATCAAAGAAATTACGTGTTCAGCCACAGATTCATTAACTTGATCTGACGGCGTGTTGGTAATTATTAGTTTTCTTTCTTTGGCGGCGTTGAGATCAATATTGTCAAAGCCAACTGCGTAATTGGCGATTACCTTGAGTCTAGGCAAGCCAACGTCCATTATTTTGCCATCAATCTTGTCCGTCAACAAGCAGAATAAGGCGTCATAGCCTTTTTTTAACTCACGAACAAGCTCGCGTTTTTTTATTACGCGATCATAAGGACTAACCTTAACTTGGTAGCCTTTTTGTTTTAACATTTTTATCCCAACATCAGGAATCTGACGAGTAACAAAAACTTTTTTCATGGCCATATTATTTAACAGAAGGAATAAGAGGGTAAGAAGGAGATTAAGATAACTGAGAATATTAAAGGAAAGAGATTAGGGGGGAAGAAGATAGAACACTATTGATATAATTGGTCCTGTGTGATACTATATAATGTCTCACCAGTAGCCCTGACGGCTACGCCTGCTCGCCATGCAGGTCAACCACCACGACGGAGGTGAAAAATGGCAAAAGGAACTGATCAACTAAGGCTAACTCGCCAAGTCAACCATGTGTACAAAGCAATTGAATTGGCATTGAAACATCTTTGGGGAGTTGAAGTCACAATTGAAGAAATCGACTTTGACTTATCTGGAAATCAAGGAGACAACCCGCTTATTGGGGCTAGCGGAGGTGCACGACTTCACTTCAACACGCAACACGCTCGCCATCTTTGCCGGTTTGAAGCCACAGCTAAAATGCCTCATTCCAAGACTAACGCCAGCCAATCGATTGTTATTCATGTAGCAACACGGCAGGCTGATACCGCTGGATTTTTGCTCCCATCTATGCAAAATGGCAGCTTTGACTATGATGAAAACAATTTGTGTGTGACGCCAAGCAAAGCTTCCGATATCTATCTTAGTTTGCTAAAAGCAATGATTCAAATGAGACCGCGTTACTATAGAAAACTAAGTATTTAAATTTGAACCAAAAAATTGGTTCTTTTTTATTTCATCAAAGATTTTAACATTTTTCGGGCAGTTTCCATGATTTTGCTACGATGAAGTCCGTATTTGATCAAAAGCTCTTCTGGATCGCCAGATTCACCAAAAGAATCCTCGACACCAATCATTTTGATCGGCACTGGGTAATGTTCAGATAAAACTTCGGCCACAGCACTTCCCAATCCGCCGTGGACTTGGTGTTCTTCAATGGTAATGACCGCTTCAGTTTTTTTGGCTGAATCAATTAGAGTTTTTTTATCAATCGGTTTAATAGTATGACAATTGATAACCTCAACTTCAATGCCCTCCTTGCTAAGTGAATTTGCCGCTTGCAAAGCTTCGTATAATAATGGCCCACAGCCAACCAAAGTGATATGGTGGCCTTTGCGCAAAACATCAGCCTTACCGATTTTGAATGGAGAATTTTCAGGAGTAAAAACTGGCGTGGCTTCGCGAGCAATACGGATATATACCGGCCCGGTAATTTTAGCGGCGGCGATAATTGCTTTTTGAGTCTCATGCACATCACATGGAACAATGACTATCAGATTTGGTAGACAACGAGTAATCGCAATGTCTTCTAGGGCCTGATGAGTAGCCCCATCCGGTCCGACAGATAATCCGGCGTGAGCGCCAATAATTTTAACATTGGCTTGACTATAACAAACACTGACTCGCAATTGATCCCAGTTGCGACCAGGGTTAAACACAGCATAGCTGGAGACAAAAGGGACTTTGCCGATGAGCGCCATCCCAGCCGCGACACCCATCATGTTTTGTTCGGCCACACCGATTTCAAAAAATCTATCCGGGAATTTTTCTGCAAAAAGATTGACTCTGGTAGAATCGGTCAAATCACCGGTCAAAACAACTATGTCTTTATTTCTTTTACCCAATTCAACCAAAGCATCGCCATACCCATTGCGGGTTGGGATTTTTTTTATTGTTTTTTCATTATAAACATTACGAACTAACATAGTGCCTTCGTTCATTCATTAATTCTTTGATAGCGAGATCTCTTTCATTTTTGTTTGGCGTCTTGCCATGCCACTCGAATTTGTTTTCCATAAAGCTGATACCTTTGCCGGGAATGGTGTGAGCAATAATGACCACTGGCTTCTCATAGACCACCTTGGACTCTTCTAACGTATTGACAATCTCAGGAATATTGTGGCCGTTGACTTCAAGGACATGCCAGCCAAAAGCCTTGAACTTGTCAGCCAAAGGTTCGAGCGGCATAACATTTTCGGTGTAACCGTCAATTTGTATGTTGTTGCGGTCAATAATGGCGGTCAGATTATTCAACTTGTGTTTAGCTGCCAACATATAGGCTTCCCAAATCTGACCTTCATTTAATTCACCGTCACTCATCAAACAGTAAACATAATTTTTCTTGTGATCTAATCTCAAAGCTAAGGCAGCGCCGACTGCTTGAGATATCCCTTGGCCCAAAGGACCAGATGAATTTTCGACCCCCGGTAAATCAAGATGATGGGGGTGCCCCTGAAGGCGGCTGCCCAACTGACGAAGGGTTTTTAATTCTGAAGTTGGGAAATAACCGGCGTGAGCCAGAGTGGCATACTGAACGGGGCAGATATGACCATTGGATAAAAAAACTCGATCCCGGTCATCCCAGTTCGGTTTTTTGGGATCATGATTTAGCACGGCAAAATATAAGGAGGTAAAAATGTCAGCCATACCCAAAGAACCGCCAGAATGCCCAGAGCCAGCAGTAAAAAGCATATTGATAATGTCACGTCGAATCTCATTGGCAATGACGGGCAACATGTCTTGATCAATTTTTTTCTTTGTTTTTGTTTTTTTCACGACCATAAACTAATAGAGGATTTGTAAGACAAAACCGCTAACAATAAAGATAATCGCCAGTATCCCAAAAGATTCCTCTGTCCTCATACTTTGAAAAACTTTTTTGTCAATTTTTTGTTCATGTTTTACTCGATGATGAACACTAAGCACAGTCAGGGCAACAATAATTTCACCCATGGTATGTAATATAAATCCAAAAGTTGATAAATCCATGGTATTAAGTTACAAATATCTTTATTATTATAAGAATACAACCGCAGTTGTTTTATAATATTTCAAGATCTTTATTTTTATTTTATTCTTGTGGTGGTGTGCAGCACTCGGCTGAATTTTTGCCAGAACCACAATCACATTGCTTTTCCATTTCCAGGTTGCAATGCAGCCCTGGTTCGACTGAAGTAAAGCCGCAATGTGTACATGAATAAGTTGCTTTTTGATCTTCCATATTTTTTCAATGGTTAATAATCAATTTACTAACATAAATATTATACCATAAAAATAAACTTTAATAAAAAAAGGCGTCTGTCTTGAAAAACAGAACGCCCGAACCACTTTACACTGTTACGCTGATGCTCAATCCCTAAAGAGTACAGTACCTCTTCTTTGGAGGTGACCGGCTAGTGAATAAATTTCGGTGCCGATGCTCCATGGGTTTCGCATACAACAGCTGCTGGTGGTAGAAACACTTATTATTAAGTGTACTTAGCATTATAGTCTATATTGGCACGAATGTCAATACTTTCCTTGACTTACTGATTGTTTTCCTCTAAAATAAGCCTTTGTTCACTTACAATAAAGGGAGGCCGAAATGCAGGTTGTTTATGCCAGAGAACCAATGCCAAATTCTTTTTCCCGCTCAATCTTTTTGGCTGGACCAACACCTAGAGATGAGAATACACAATCGTGGAGACCTCATGCATTGAAAATTTTGAAGCGGTTAAAATATGATGGAGTTGTTTTTGTTCCAGAACCATCCGGTTTTACCTGGAACGTTGAATTTGACTATCATGAACAGGTGGAGTGGGAAGAGGCGGCTATTCATCGCAGTGATTGTATTGTCTTTTGGCTTCCCCGAGACATGACCAAACTTCCAGGTATAACAACAAATGATGAGTGGGGAACCTGGAAGCATAAAGTCAAATGTGTTCTAGGCTATCCCAAAGATGCAGTCAAAGTCGGCTATCAAAAAAAATATGCAGATGATAGAAAAATTGCTGTCACCAACAAACTGGAGGACACACTACAAAGTGCCCTTGAATTTATTGGTCGTGGTGAATATAGAGTTGGTGGTGAATGTGACGTACCTCTAATGATTTGGCGCCGCCCTGAATTCAAAGAATGGCATCGGGCACAAGTTAGTCAAGGAAATATCGTGCGTCAAGCTCGCTTGTCATGGATCTTTAGCAGTAAACCAGGTCATGTATTTTTCTGGGCTATGCATGTCAGTGTGTATATCGCAGCTGAAAATCGCCAAAAAGATAATGAAGTAATCGTTGGTAGACCTGATATTGCGGTTGCTGTAATGTATTATCCGAAAAAAACACCAGAACTAACTGAAATCGTTTTGGTCAAAGAGTTTAGATCTCCCGTCCGAAATCCTGACGGCTATGTTTGGGAGCTACCTGGTGGTTCATCAAAAATTTTTGCATCTTCTCATGATGTGATCCTCGCTGAGATTGAAGAAGAAACATCACTAAAACTCAGTCGCAGCCGTCTCAGGTATCACGACACCAGACAGTTAAACAGCACCTCGACGATTCATCATGCAAAAATTTTTTCCGTTAAGCTCACACAAGCTGAATTCGCTTTTCTAAAAGAGCGTCAAGGACAAATATTTGGTGTGTCTGATGATACCGAGAGAACTGAGCTTCACATCATCAGCCTAAGAGATATCAATCGGATGCATCACGTTGACTTGGTCAACCTGGGTATAATCCACATGGTACTCTGCCACTAAATGGGGGCAAGAATGTCCGTTAAACTGAGGCTGGACCCCAATGAAGTCAGACGGTGGAAATCAAGTAGCGGTGTCGATAAAACAGAAGAATATTGGCATGATTTGGCCAAACGAATTTCTTTGATTTTATTTGGACGCTCGATCATTAAAAAAAGCGGTTCAAACAACTTTCGGTGGAAAATCGGCACTGACGGTAGCTGGATTATGACGGTTGATGAAAAAAACTATGCTATCGAACTCCAATTTCATTATGCCGAGGCTAAAACTAAAGCTCTTTACAGTGCACTAAAAATTGTTTTGGCTTCGGTCTTGGGGGTGGAAAGATTTAACTAAAAAGATGATTAATAAATCATCTTTTTTTTTACCAAATTATTTTATCAGCCAATCAGGGTGCTGATAAATTGGCCAATATAATATGGCCAGAGAATGATGGCGAGGACACCAGTTCAGAACGTAAGGTGTAGAAAGCCAATAGTGAATAACCATCCGGCAAACCAAGAGAAAGCGGTCGTGCTATGATGTTCAATTTTTATTCTCTTAATACTGTTAAATATTTTGTTTTAAATTATAAAATTTATTTATTTGACCAACAATCTTTGGATCAAATTCATCAGCCAGAAGATGTTTGGCTTCATTATTTTTTAATTTGTAAACCACAACCGGAATGGTCGTGTATAAAAGTGTTTCCACGTTCCAAATAGTATCATTTTGAGCCCGGACCAAGTCTTCTTTAGCGATAATATTAACCTGACCGCCTCGACGTTCAATCAGCGCTTCCGGAACAAATAAAAGATAATATTGATCGGGATGATTCAAATGTTTCAATCGCGAATAACCGCTATAGAACAAAAGCAAAAAAGCAATGAGAAACATTATGCCGATAAAAAGTCCCAACCCCAATAAATCTGGGTCCCGAAATGGCAGCCAGATAAACAAGAGTAACCCAATCCATGTTACTACGACAAAAAACAACAATACATAAGTACTGATGACTCCAGGTTTTTGGGCTATATATTTATTATTGTTTTCTTTGACTTCGGTTATGGTTGAGCGAATTGAAGTGTTAATATTTTTCAACTTTTGATTGAACTGAGTTTTCATATAATTTTTTATGCTAAGCCCGCCAATAAAACACCGACACCATAGGCGGCACCGGCAGCCAGGCCGCCGACTACAAGAGTTTCCAAGCCGGCTTTGAACCAATTTTTATCGGTTAGTTTAACTTTTAATGCCCCTAAAATGAATAAAGTAATGGCCGTGAGCAACGCGGCAATTATAAATGTTGATTGCTCAAACAATGGAATAAAACGTGAAAAAACATAGGCAATCAATGGAATAAATCCGAAAATCTGAAATGAGAAAAAAGTCACAAATGCGTTTTTTACCGGAGAACCATCATCTTCAATCAATTGCAATTCTTCTACCATCATAATATCCAGCCAGGCTTCTTTGTATTTTGAGATTGAATTCACAATCGCCTCTGCGTCTGGTTTGGCAATCCCTTTATCTTGATAAAGTTCAACCAATTCTAATTTTTCACCATCCGGATGATTGTCGACTTCCCACTCTTCACGCTTCCGTTCAGATCGTTTGTATTCATTCTCAGCTTTGGAACTAAGATAATCACCTACGGCCATGGAAATACCATCTGCGATTAAATTGGCAAATCCAAGAATTAGAACTATACCAAAAGATAATGAAGCTCCCGCCACACCGGCTACAATGGCAAAAGTAGTAATAATTCCATCCAATCCGCCATAAATCAAACTCTTGATGTATTGGCCCTCAACTTTGTGATGTTCATGATCAGCTCCACCTTGATGAGCCTTGATACTGGCGTTAACATCACGCTTTTTATAAGCTTTTTTAGCTGCCTCCAAACTCCGAGTTAATGACATAATTTTGCTTTATTTATATTTCAATTATAACTCAATCTGGATCTCTTGTCATCAAATACCTTATCAAATTGACAAATTATAATAATGTGATAAAATAATATGTCCAAATAACCCATAGGAGGCCCAAGAATGACTATCATCCGTAGACGTCGAAAGTATGTCAGAGAAACAGATTGGTCTTGTAGCTCATGCGGTACGATGAATAAAGGCCGGGTGATGATCTGTAAAAATTGTAGCAACCCCAAAGAATCTGATGAAACTTATCAGCCAGCGGCGGACAGAGAATCTCAGCCAGAGATCACTGATCCCGAACTGCTACGTCTGGCCTATGCCGGACCGCATCTTAAGTGCCCATATTGCCAGAGTGATGTCCGCAATATTGACATCCACTGTCCAAGCTGCGGAAGTAATCTGGGGAAGTATCAAACTGATAACATTCCAGAGTCCGAATCTGACACTCATCATAAGGAAACGATTGAAGTTGGTGGCGTCAAGACAAACAACCAAGATCGACAGGATTATGATCTGCCTAGACAGCTGGCGACGCATGAAGTTGAAATGGCTCAATATCAACCGACAAAGATTCTACCCCAAACGAATTGGCCCAGATATCTTTTGATTGTTGGTTTGCCAGTAATTCTAATTGCCACTTTCGTCTGGTTGATGATCTTTCTTTTTGCCAAGTATGATGAGAATGCTATTGTCATCAATATTTCGTGGTGGCGGACAAGCGCAATCGATCAGCGTTTTGTGGAATCTGATGAAAACTGGGATGACAATATGCCAGCCGGGGCCTTTAACGTTGACTGTGATAGTCAACAGAGAGGAACCGAAGATTGCAATCCCCATGGTTGTGATCCGTTCCCCTGCAATCCGGAACCATGCAATTGCAAGTGGGTGAAGACGAATAAATGCACAGACCTTGAAACAGGTTTTGAAGAATGCGATGAAGAAGAACAATGTGAAGAGTGCTTTACCGATACCTGCTACAAAACTTGTTATGATCAATGTCCGGTTTATGATGATTGGTGCAGTTATGATTATCATGTCTGGAGGGAAATTCAGCGAGAAACAACTAGAGGAAATGATCACAATGAGTACTGGCATGATCTCCAGCCAAATGGTGAACTGCAGCGGATGACACAAACCAGTGGTTATGAAGTCAATTTTTCCGTAAATGAAAAGGAATATTCATACGAACCAGAAGACAGCGTTGACTTTGCTCGCTTTAACATCGGAGAACCTTGGCAGATTAGAGTAAATCGCGTGGGTTCAGTAGAGCCGGTGACTCGACTGATGTCAGAAGAACCTTGAGTTGAAATAGCATACAATGCTATTTTTTATAAAAAACAACCGAATGGCTGCTATTTATCTAAGATTATTTTTGACGTTTAAGTAAGGCGGACAAGATAATCGGAGTCAATAATGTGGTCAGGTCAAAACTTTGCGCCAAGGCAAAAAAATCATAACGGTGTTGACAAAAATTATATGATCTGTTTAATTACCCAACGGCCCCCTAAAAGGAAAGGGACGGAACATGAAACATGTAGCGGCTGGGATTCTGGCAACATTAATTTTCTTTGGAGGCACAGTACAAGTTCAGGCTCTTGAGCAAGAAATGACCCTGGAGGGCTTTAACGCCAACAATGAAGATATCGCCGTCACTTATCTAATGGATACTAGCGATGTCTGTGACAAACTGCAGGAGGCTCTGATTCCGAATCTGATGAAGGCTTTGAGATCATTTTCAACTGAAGAGCTAAAGGGCTCGGACCTACACCAGAGAAAACTGCTGGACACAATCGTGTTCCAATATCAGTCTGACGTACCGACGAACTGTACAGTCAATTGGCTCTATATCGAAAAAATTCGATTTGGCGGCGAATTCATTGCATTCAACAGCAATGAACTCCGCTGGGATAATTCAAAACAAACAACTGTTGAAGCAGAAACAAACGTTGGAGCCGCAAGTCAAACAGATCTTTGGTCTAAATATATTACTATCTTTGCCCTGGCCAGTTTGTTTATTTTGATGATACTGTATATGATCTTGACAAGAAGGTTTAACCAGCTCAGATCCAAAATGGATCAAATGCACGATGATGAAGACTAAAGCTGAGTAAAAGCTCAGTTTTTTGTTTCCCGTTGACAAATTATTTTAGATAAGATAATCTAAATCAGTTGTTCTCGGCATCAAAAGGAGGGTCCGGGGATGGAATGTCCAAAGTGTAAGGTGTCAATTGATTTTATCCGAGTAATGACCAATATTAAAGAATGTCCGAATAAAAGATACTTTATCTGCTGTGAATGCCACACCGTATTTACTGGCCTGAAAAGATTAAATCCAATGGCAATTAACTATTCTATAACTATTTGTGATTTTTGTACTACACAATTGGCTGAAACTCTCGGAACAATGGATCTGGTTTTGATATATTATTACCCGACAGTCAAACAATTTGTTGAACAAGATTTTCCTTTAGAGAAAAAAAATGGACCAAGTTAACAAACTTGGCTTTTTTATTTGCGAAAGCAAATCAATCATAATAAACAGTTTCCTCCCGGTCCCAAGGATCATCCTCTTCTATAAAATTATTAGCGCGAGTGGTGGTATATTTATTTTCATTTACCTCGGTAATAAACATGGATGGTCCACCGGTCATTTCACCATATTGAAATGTATTTTTCCTAATTGGATAAAACATGTACAATTCGTCTTTGGCTCGAGTGACGGCCACATAAAAAAGTCGGCGCTCTTCTTCGAGTTGTTTCATGTCATCCAAACTTTTGTGATGAGGAAAGTCGCCATTACGGACGCCAATCATCATGACATACTTCCATTCCAAACCTTTGGCTTGATGAATTGTGCTCAATATAACGGCGTTATCTTTGTCCTTGGTATTATCTTTGGCGAAATTTTCACTCAGCATAACATCGGCCAATAAATTCTCAAGATTGTCATAAGTCATAACAAAATCCACAAACTGGTGCAAATCATCCAATCTGTCTTTGTAATTATCAAATGTATTTTTGAGATAATCTTTGTATCCATGTTCCATGACATGAATGACCGCCTCAGCCAAAACACCTTTTTGGGTTACATCCAAAGAAGTCAAAAATTGGAACATGGCGGCCACTCGCTGCCAGCTATTCTTGGCTCGAGCACTCTTGATCGCGACATCGTCATTGATCAGATCAATAAGGCTGGGATATTTTAAGACAAATTGCCAAATATTGTCGGCACTGGTGGCGCCAATACCGTCATACATCCGCAATACTCGCTTCCAAGATAATTCATCTTTAAAATTAGCCATAATCTTGAGATGTGAGATCATATCTTTGACATGAGCTTGCTCAAAATATCTTTTGCCTCCGCGGAGAATAAAAGGAATATTTCTCTTGGCGAGTTCAAGTTGAATTTCCGCGGAATGAAACGTGGATCGAAATAAAACTGCAATATTCCGATAATCAACCGCCTTGTCTTGAAGCTCAATAATTTTATTTGAGACCAAGTGAGCTTGCTGGTAAACGTCTCGGGCTGGAATCAAAGCGGGCAATTTGCCATTGATGCGAACTGGTTGTAATAATTTTTCAAATTTGTCTTGGTTGTGTTCAATCACCTCGTTGGCGAGGGATAAAATTTCCGGAGTAGAACGATAATTTTTTTCAATGCGATACATCTGAGCGCCGGGAAATTGTTTGGGGAAATGTAAAATATTGGCGACATCGGCGGCCCGAAAACTATAAATACTTTGCGAGTCATCGCCGACGACTAAAATATTATTGTCAGCATTGACTAAATTTTTTATCACTGCCGCTTGAATATAATTGGTATCTTGATACTCATCAACCAAAATATATTTAAATTGGTCGGACAAATGTTTTCTTATTTCCGGGAAATCTTCTAGCAGCTTGAGCCAATTGAAAAGTAAGTCATCAAAATCCATAACATTGGCTTGCTTTTTCTTGGCATCATAACCTTTGGCAATGCGATCAAAATTCTCAGCCACAAAACCAGGATAACCATAACGACCAGTAACCACTTCAGTCAGATCCTCATTACAATTACGGGCATATGAAATTATAGAATGAACCACGTTGGCTTTGGGGAAGTTTTGACCTTTGACATTCAGGGCCATGTCTGCCATGCATGATTTGACCATGTTAACGCTATCTTCTTGATCCAGAATATTAAAACTACGATTATAACCCAATTTGTCAGCATAACGACGAAGCAATAAGTTGCCAATGGAATGAAACGTGCCGGCAAATAATCCGTCCGGATTAAAACCGAGTAAATGCTTAACTCGCTCTTTCATCTCAGTAGCCGCTTTATTGGTGAAAGTAACCAATAAAATGTTTTCAGCCTGAATCCCCCGTTCCAACAAATATGCCACCCGATAGACTAAAGTCCGGGTTTTGCCACTACCAGCGCCAGCCAAAACTAAACATGGACCGTCGCCGCTGGTAACTACGGCCAATTGTTCTGGATTTAATTCTTGTTTGTAGTTAATTGGCATAAGAAGAAACTAATTCGATGCGTTGTAGTCTCTCGCAGAGGACTGCGACGTAGCGAGGCCTCCCGTTATGTCAGAGTCCTCTACGAGAGACTCTGACATAACGGCTGGGAGAGACTCTGACACAACGACTGAGAGAGACTCTGACACAACAGTTGGAAAAGATATTTGCATAATGTACATATTTTAACACATTAATAGTATAAATAAAAATGCATATTTTACTTAAAATTGCATAGATATACTTATCCACATAATAAATTATTAATATAATCTAAAATGGATACGTAATAAAATGTAAATATAATTAATAATTAACGCTTTATGGCTTTTCAATTACGAGATAAACCCTACAACCCGCCAGAATGGCAATGGGGGTTACTGAGAAAGGAATGTCTGCTGAACAAATGACAAGATATGATTTGCAACAAGAAGAGGAGTTGCTTCAACACCTAAATGATAAATTGTCACATTACGTCGGGAAAAAAGGAACTCAAGAGCATATTGATTTTGTAGTTGACATCGACAAAACAAAAAAAAGAATAAACGCCTTAAAAGATGGGCTAGAAAATCCGGATAAAAAATAAACACTCAAAGGATTACTTTCTCAGAAAGTAATCCTCTTTTTTTACTATACAAACAAAAAACCTGAACTTTGTTCAGATTTAATTCTTGTTTGTAGTTAATAAGCATAAGATGAAACTAATTCGATGAGTTGTAGTCTCTCGCAGAGGACTGCGACGCAGCGAGGCCTCCCGTTATGTCAGAGTCCTCTACGAGAGACTCTGACATAACGGCTGGAAGAGACCCTGACACAACGGCTGGAAGAGACTCTGACACAACGGCCGGGAGAGACTCTGACACAACGGCGGGGAGAGACTCTGACACAACGGCTGGAAGAGACCCTGACACAACGGCGGGGAGAGACTCTGACACAACGGCTGGAAGAGACTCTGACACAACGGCCGGGAGAGACCATGACACAACGGCTGGAAGAGACCACCTCCCTTCTGACCTAGTAGGTGGTTTTATTATACCAATAGCTACGCTTTCAAACGCACTCACCAGCTAAACACTGGCGGT
Organism: Candidatus Falkowbacteria bacterium CG10_big_fil_rev_8_21_14_0_10_39_11; assembly: GCA_002773615.1. Lineage (GTDB taxonomy): Bacteria > Patescibacteriota > Patescibacteriia > UBA11705 > UBA11705 > UBA11705. Next base: position 2,386 of record PFAP01000052.1, on the reverse strand, counting down.
TTATCTGATTAACAAAAAACCTGAACTTTGTTCAGGTTATACTACAAATTACTTGGTCTCGTGATAAAGACCACAAACCATACAGATGACGCTCGACTTATTGGGATCTGGCGTGATTTGGCAGCCACAAGGGCAATCAATGGTCACCGCTTCAGCTTCCAAGGCCATCATTAGGATATTTTGAGGAATAAACCGGGGTGGGTTGGAGTTCTCAATCTCGACTCGCTCTGGCTGGGGCATGTCTTCTCCGTTTGTTGTGAGACTAGATCAAGTCCAAAGGCAATCCAACTGCCTTGGCGAACGTGAGCAGATCAACTTCAGTCATAGACTCATTAACCTTGGTCTTGCCAGTCAATTCACTCGGAAGCTTGATCTGTCTGGCGCCGTTTTGGCCAACGATAACAACCGACTTACCCTTGTTCTTGACGGCCGCCCAAAACGGCGCCCAGAACATACTGAGTTTCTGACTGACCGGAACAAAAATAATATCATATTCATCCTGAGCAATCACTGTCGGTAAAAAATGACCGCGACTACTAAAAGCCACATCAATACTGAAGGTATAACCGGCTGAGGTGTAGGGCCCCAAAAAACCATTCAACGCATTGTGATGCCGACCTCCAAGTTCACCAAACAGTAGAATTTTGAAACGCTTCTTGTGGCGAGCAGGGGGCATGCTTCCTCCATTTTACCCTACGGCTTGTTGGTGGTAGAACATCAAAAGATTAACAATTTTTAGATAATTTGTCAAAAAAATGAGGCCCCCATATTGAGGCCAAAAATCTTTACTTGTTTGACTAAGAACGCCACCGCTGGAGCTCGCGCTGCTGCCGTTTGGGCAGTCGTCCCAGCTTCTGTGGCTCAAAGTACTTCAGTGATGTCGTGCCGTCATTCCGAGACCGCCTGGAATCACTGTAACAATGATCCGGTGAACCAGGAATCAAGCATGAACACCCGAAACGATCGACTAGAAGCTGGACCTCGTAAGGCGTCAGCATCTCCAGCTCGATCAGGTTGTACAGTGACGTCCCAAGAGCCTCAACTCTGGCCGTCAGCTCGTCGACACCGGTGTGGTCTTTAACCACGTCACCCCCTTGAAGTTCAGGCCACTACGGCCCGGATCATCAATACCTCCTTGGCTTGTAGTTAGGGGTGAAGGAAGCCATCAGCTCGCATCCTCGATGGGCGGCTCCCCGGGATAGATATGCCCAGGACCACCAGGATAGCATCACCAACAATCAAAAAATTTCTGCACTTCCAACCACCTGGGCCACCGACATCTTGTTGGTCCCCATCTTGTCCTCCTCTGGCTCTTGGAACCATGATTGGTTCTTTATAATGCCTTATAGAGGTGGTTGGTAGATTATACAATATTATATAACATATAATAAAAAAAGTCAATAGTTCATTGACTTTAGCCATTCTTAACTCTCAAAATAATTTTTTTCCACTCAGCTACCGAAGCTAGAGGATCAAGATTTGGCAGGTGCTTGTAGCGTCTCACAAATGGGTCATCATTGATAATTCTGACACGAGAAACAAAAATAATCACTGTTTTGCGCTGCTCTTCAGTCAAAGACTCAAAGAAAACATCAATAAACCTCTCAGCCTCTTTTCTCGGATAAAGTTCAAGAAAAATCGCATCAAACTGCTGTCCAGCAAACCGTCGTAAACTTTGGTGAGTAGAGCTGCGATCAAGGGGAAAAACATACTCACAGTCATATTCATTCATGGTAACAACTTCCAAAACATTGTCCAAAATTGATCCAATCATGTTGCAGAAATCATTGCCTCGGTCACCAAAGATAAGAAACTTGGGGCGTTTATTCTGGGACATCTTTCCTCCTGGCTGTTGTAGGAATATGATACTTTATAACAATGATAATTTGTTGTCAATATTGACTATTCTCGTATAGAAAATTCACAGCCACAGTAATCTTGGCGGTGAAAGCCTTCATCTTCGGCCAGTTCGCATGATTTTTTGAAGCCTTCATCTTTGCGCCAGACTTTATCGATAAATTCAACGCCATAGATGTCAGCCATTTCATGGCCGATTGAATTGACCATATCAACTGATTTGTGAGGACTGATTGTCAACGTGGAAGCCATGGCTTCAAAGCCATCTTCGGAAGCGACCTGAGCGGTCTCTTGAAGTCGAAGGGTAATACAAATCTCGCAACGGCTGCCTTTTTCCGGTGCATTTTCATGGCCCTTGATGTTTTCCTTCCAAGCTTCATAATCGTATTCGCCGACTTTTAATTTAACGCCTTCTTTGGCGCAAAAACGTTCAGCTTCATTTAACCTTAAATTGTATTCATCTTCAGGGAAAATATTGGGATTATAAAAGAAAACTGTTACTTCATAACCCATGTTTTGTAGTTCTTTG
>PFAP01000044.1:5142-7074 GCA_002773615.1 Candidatus Falkowbacteria bacterium CG10_big_fil_rev_8_21_14_0_10_39_11 | reverse complement strand
AACATTGCGGCTTAGATGGCAAAACACCCAATGAATTCCTTTCAGATTATCAATTAATAAAACCGCCAAATGTGTGTGCCTAAAACACAGAGATTGTTGCTAGAAATTATCTTTCTTTTGTTATGAAATTTATCACAACCCTCAAATATGACTCTTTGGCCATGTTGGCTTAAATTTATTTAGTGAAAGCATCCATAATACTTTATTCATTGATTTTGCTGTCTCCGGCTTCTTAAAGTGATGTACTTATATTGATTAGCAACTTTGTGATTGTGTCTGTTTACTGTCAACATCACACTTGATTTTTTTTGATAACACGTATATAATGCTATCGTTCTAACATAAATAGAATTTGTAATTTAGGGATTGGGGTTTGTTTTGGATTTATGATTTAGAATTTAAATTACGCCGGGGTGGCGAAATTGGTAGACGCGCTTGGTTTAGGACCAAGTGGGAGTGATCTCGTGGAGGTTCAAGTCCTCTCCCCGGCACCATAGCTCGTTCAATTTATTTCTGACGTCAAAGGTATGAAAAAGTCCCTTATTTACATTGTATATATAGTTGGACTGGGAGCAATTTTTCTTGGTTGGTGGAGTAATTCTGGTCAATTGCTTTCCGGCACCAACGCTTCGATTTGTTTGTCATTGGGTCGATTGACAGGCTTACTGGCTTTCTATACGCTACTTTGGCAGTTTGTTTTGGCCGAATTTCTTTTATCACCAAATACATTAGTTTTGATCGTTTGACTCGCTGGCATCACTACCACACTATTCCTGCGATGACTTTTATTATTTTACACTTTGTTTTTCTTACGCTTTCATATGCCCAGCTCAGTCGTTCAACCTTTTGGACTCAGCAATTAAAATTTTTACGTTTTGATGAAATTCTTGGAGCCTACGTGGCCCTAATTTTATTTCTTTTGATTGCCGGTTTCTCATTTTTATTTAGTTTTATAAAAATAAAATACGAATATTGGTACTTTGTCCATTTGTTTGTTTATGTTGCTGCTCTCGCTTCGTTTGGACATCAGATGGAATTGGGTGGAGATTTTCGTAGTCTGTTATTTAGTGCTTTTTGGGTTGGATTCGGCTTGGTCGTTTTGATTCTATTTGTTTGGTATCGATTCCTTGCTCCGGCAAGACTTTTTTTGCACCATCAGTTTATTGTCAATAAAATTATCAAAGAAAGTGACAATTGTTATTCTATTTATATTGGTGGTAGGAATATTGACAACTTTAGATATCGAGCCGGCCAATTTGCCGCCTTCCGATTTTTAACCAAGGATTTTTGGCTTCAATCACATCCATTTTCTATCTCAAGTGCCCCAGGCCAAAAAGAATTTCGGATTACAATCAAAAATTTAGGTGATTATACAAAACGACTGATTACCAAATTAAAGCCGGGCACCCAGGTTATTGTTGAAGGTCCTCATGGTCAATTTGTTTTTAACGATAATGTTAAAAGAGCAGTCATGATTGCCGGCGGCATCGGCATCACACCGATTCTGTCATTGTTGGGTTCTATTAAAGATAAAGGTATTGAAACGCATTGTTTCTTTTCAATTAAAGCTCAAGGCGAGTTAATCTTCAAGGATGAATTGAGTTCATCGGGAGCAGTTGTACACTATCACGCTAGTGATGATTTGGGTCGTTTGACACTGGACACGATCAAGCAATCCGTATCTGCTTTTCGCGATTACCATTACTACATTTGCGGTCATGAGAAGATGATCAAATTTTTTCGCGACCAATTGATGACAGCCGGAGTAGCAAAAGATAAGATTCATTATGAATTGTTTTCATATTAGTTAAATAGTAATTGGTAATGAAGACGAAAATAACCTTTTGCGGTTATTTTTTTTATACTTGGAACAAGATTGTTGTCGATTGATAATTTGTCAAAAAATACATACAATGCTAAAGTGAATTATGT
>PFAP01000044.1:0-5114 GCA_002773615.1 Candidatus Falkowbacteria bacterium CG10_big_fil_rev_8_21_14_0_10_39_11 | reverse complement strand
GGTTTGGGGGATTATTACTACCGCCGTTGTCGTCGCTTTGATCGTTGCGGTTATCTTGTCCGTAGCTATGAATGATGGTGGGGATGATTCATTGACTATCTCTACTTCGGACTTATCCGATACTGCTGCTCCGAGAGTAGAAGTCGTCGAAGAAAAAAACACTGAGCTTAAAAAAGGTACATATTTTTTACTTGATAATGTTGCTGATGGGCAAAAGGTTGCATTGAATTTAGAAACAAAAGATACATTAGAACTGCCAAATTTGACTGGTTATTCAGTCAAAAATTTTAGAGATATTAACCCTGATTATTTGATTCTCGAAAAAGACGGACAGCTGTTCTCTTACAATGTTAAAAAACAAGAATTAAATTCCCAAGCAATTGTTTCTGCGGGAGATTTCGAATTACTAATCGCCGACAGTTCAATTAGTGAGCCTGATAAATTTCTAGTTGAACAATACAAATATAGTGAAGCTAATTTTAAAAGTGGCATGGTTTGGGAGCTGAATTACGATAGTGTCGTTACCTATATTTTTGACGCCAAAAAGCATGAAACCACGATCGTTCGTAACGCAGAGTATGGTGCTTGTCACAAACTTGATTCCAAGTACAATCGTTATTATGTTTGGTCGTGTGGCGAGGGAGTAGGCAATGTGTTGCCATTGCTGACCGTTGATTTGGCTACTGGCGCTACCCAGGATGTTCTTGATTCCCAAGTGTTCCACGACAATATTATTGATTCTCGTCTGCTTGATAGTATGTATCGCGTTTCATATTATGACGGATACTTTGTTAGCACTTCTTCTGTCAAGGACAATATGGGGCAGGTTGCGGTTGTAGATGCTCGCACCAAGGATATTATTGTTCGGAAATATGAGTTTGCATCAGATGCATTAGCTCAGTTCAATTCAATTGCAGTCGGGGCATCCAAGCAGTTCATTTTTAATGATGATGACAACAGTTTTATTTTTATTGATAGCAACAATGTGCTTATGTTAAAAACAAATGATGGAAAGATTGTCACCGTTAATCATGTTCCAAGCAATAATATTCATTCTGTCTACACCTATGTATCTGATGGCAAGTTATATTTTATGAATACAGATGGTGAAACCAAGTTAAATATATTAGACGTTAAAAGCAGTGAAATTGAGAGTCAAATTCCCGTAAATGCAGTTTCCAGCTTTGGATATTGGAAGCTATAAATTGTTAGCTAAAACTTATATATAAAAAAGCAGATTTTAGGTCTGTTTTTTTGTGAAAAAATATTTTAGAAAAAATGTGTAGTTCTACTAGAATTGGGAATCGTTACAATTATGAGTTTTTTTGTCTAAAAATAGACAAAATATGTTGTTAAAGATATGTGGAAACTCACTATTGACATTAAAATAAAAGGGAGTATAATATCAATCACGTGGTTATACTGTAGGTTTCAAGTTACTTTACATAAAAAACGCAGGTAAGTATTTTTTGCAAAATGAAAAAATTCTTTTCTGCGGTTTTTATTTGTTAATAAAGTACCGCAAGAACATTGAAAATATATTCAAATTTGAAATATGTAACGAGCATATTTCGCCAAAAAGAGATCCAAAAAATTATAACAAAACGAAATATATAATCTATATTTTAGTGGTTATGCAAACTTATAAGAGCATATGGTGGATGCCTAGACATCAATGGACGATGAAGGACGTAGCAACCTGCGATAATCTTCGGGGAGGTGGTAAGCAACCTTTGATCCGGAGGTCTCCGAATGGGGAAACCCAGCCGAGCAAACCTCGGCTATCTCTACCTGAATACATAGGGTAGTTGAAGAAGACCTGGGGAAGTGAAACATCTCAGTACCCAGAGGAATATAAAATAATAATGATTCCCTTAGTAGTGGCGAGCGAACGGGGACAAGCCCAAACCTTGTAGGAATGATTTTCCGCAAATTCTTTTTCTTCGGAAGGAGGAGGCGTGGTTTATTAACGGCTGTAGGGCTAATGCTTACAAGGTGTAGCGGGATGGTCATGTTCACACACCTATTATGTGTGGAGTAGGAGTGTTGCTGTTTAGTTGAGTGGGCTGGAAAGCCCAACCAAAGAAGGTGAAAGTCCTGTAAACGAAAAGCAGTAATGCACTACTATGATTATTCCCAAGTACGGCGGGACACGTGAAATCCCGTCTGAATCTGCCGGGACTATCCGGTAAGGCTAAATACCATTGATGATCGATAGTGAACTAGTACCGTGAGGGAAAGGTGAAAAGCACCCCGATGAGGGGGCATGAAAAGTATCTGAAACCATATGCTTACAAGGAGTCGGAGCCCGGTTTTTACTGGGTGACGGCGTGCCTATTGAAGAATGAGCCAACGAGTTCGTGTATGTTGCATGCTTAAGTTCGAGAAGAACGAAGGCGTAGTGAAAGCGAGGGTTAACTGCCCGATTTAGTAGCATATACGAGACCCGAAACCGAGTGATCTAGCCATGGCCAGGGTGAAGACTTGGGAAACCAAGTTGGAGGCCCGAACCCACTCGCCGTGCAACACGAGGGGATGAGCTGTGGTTAGCGGTGAAATACTAATCGAACTCGGTAATAGCTGGTTCTCTCCGAAACAGTTTTAGGACTGGCCTTTGATGTTCCTTTTGGGGGTAGAGCACTGAATAGGGGTGGGTGGGCAACCATACCATCCTTAATCAAACTCCGAATACCAAAAGTCAAAAATCAGAGAGTTAGACTGTGGGGGCTAAGCTCCATAGTCGAAAGGGAAACAGCCCAGACCGTAATATAAGGTCCCTAAATTTAGGTTAAGTGTTAAAGGTAGTGAGATGACTTGCACAACTAGGAGGTTGGCTTAGAAGCAGCCATCCTTTAAAGATAGCGTAACAGCTCACTAGTCTAGTCGTCTTGCATCGAAAATGTAGCGGGGCTAAAACCTAATACCGAATATACGGGTTCTATATCAATTACGATGTAGAGCGGTAGGAGAGCGTTCCATGGGCACTGAAGCCGGACTCGCGAGAGCCGGTGGAGCGCATGGAAGTGAGAATGTTGGCATGAGTAGCAAAAAGACCGGTGAGAAACCGGTCCACCGTAAACCTAAGGTTTCCTGGGCAATGTTTGTCAACCCAGGGTTAGTCGGACCTAAGGCGAGGCCGAAAGGCGTAGTCGATGGATGAGCAGGTTAATATTCCTGCACTACTATTAGTTCTCGATGGGGGGACGTGGTTTATGACAGTGAGCGTAATTTGGTTATGTACGTTGGTGGCTAGTAGAGTGGTTCTAGGCAAATCCGGAACCATAAAGCTCGAACGTTGCCTGAAGAAACAGCTACGGTTGTTTCAATTCACAATATTAAATCACCAAGAAAATCCTCTAGAGTTAAGCTAATAGTACCCGTACCGTAAACCAACACAGGTAGGTGAGGCGAGTAGCCTCAGGTGTACGAGAGAACCCTTGTTCAGGAACTCGGCAAAACAGCGGCCGTAACTTCGGGATAAGGCCTGCCCCGAGTAATCGGGGCCGCAGCAAAAGACTTCACGCGACTGTTTACCAAAAACACAGGTCTCTGCTAAGTCGCAAGACAAAGTATAGGGGCTGACGCCTGGCCAGTGTCCGAACGTTAAAGTGATGGGTGCAAGCCTTGATCTGAAGCGCGGATGAACGCCGGCGATAACTATAATCGTCCTAAGGTAGCGAAATTCCTTGTCGGGTGAGTTCCGACCCGCACGAATGGCGTAACGGTGTGAAGACTGTCTTAACAAGGGACTCGGCGAAATTGCAATACGAGTAAAGATGCTCGTTACCCGCAGCCGGACGAAAAGACCCCGTGAAGCTTTACTACAACTTGACATTGAATTAAGGGTATGCATGCTCAGTATAGGTGGGAGCCTTCGGGCAACAGTGAGATACCACCCTTGTATGCTTTTAATTCTAATCTTGTCCCGTTATCCGGGATGGAAACAGTGTCTGGCGGGTAGTTTAACTGGGGCGGTTGCCTCCCAAAAAGTAACGGAGGCGTTTACAAAGGTTGGCTAGATCCCGATGGAAACGGGATTGATAGTGCAAACGCATAAGCCAGCTTTACTGCGAGACCTACAAGTCGAGCAGTTGCGAAAGCAGAAGTTAGTGATCCGACCGTACGATATAGGACGGCGGAAGCTCAACGGATAAAAGCTACTCCGGGGATAACAGGCTAGTCGCGCCCAAGCGTCCATAGCGACGGCGCGGTTCGGCACCTCGATGTCGGCTCGTCTCATCCTGGGGGTGAAGAAGCTCCCAAGGGTTTGGCTGTTCGCCAATTAAAGAGGCACGCGAGCTGGGTTCAGAACGTCGTGAGACAGTTCGGTCTCCTATCCGCTGCGGGCGTTAGAAATTTGAGAAGACTCTTCCCTAGTACGAGAGGACCGGGAAGGACGGACCTCTGGTGTACCAGTTGTTCTACCAAGGGCATTGCTGGGTAGCCAAGTTCGGTTAGGATAAGCGCTGAAAGCATATAAGCGCGAAGCCGACTTCAAGATTAGATTTCTTTATGAGACACCTCAGAGACTATGAGGTTGATAGGCGGTAAGTGTAAGTCTGGCAACAGATTTAGCTGAGCCGTACTAATTTGTCCAATTGCATAACCACTAAAATTTGAATTATATTTTTCGTATAGATTCGTCAGAATCTGGCAGCGCAAACTTCTGTTTGTGCTGCTTCTTCTGGTGGTTCTAGCGGTGGGGAAACACCTGATTCCATCTCGAACTCAGAAGTTAAGCCCATTAGCGCCGATGATACTCAACAGGGGAAAGTAGGCCGTCGCCAGTTTAAAAAAAGTGTCAACTTAATCAGTTGCACTTTTTTTTCAAGAAAGAATGGCAAAAGCCTGTCACACACTTGATGCGAGGTAGGCTTGTTCATTTGAGTTATTGCGAGATTGATCATCGCCGGCTTTCCCGCATATCCTTATATATTTTGAGAGTTGAAGGAGATTCCAAGTTAAGAATTAGCCTAGAATGCTGGTTCTTTTATTCTTTTATTTTTGTACCATTTTAAGTCAGCTAATAGAGTTTGACTATTTTATTATTGTCTTTACCAAATTGTTTTAGGCACACACATTTGGCGGTTTTATTAATTGATAATCTGAAAGGA
>PFAP01000041.1 GCA_002773615.1 Candidatus Falkowbacteria bacterium CG10_big_fil_rev_8_21_14_0_10_39_11 | reverse complement strand
CAGAAAAAGCATAGAGGATTAGGGATGGACGGTAAAACGCCTATGGAACGATTAAATGAACTGGCAAGTGTAAACTTGACGTTGCAATGCCACAAAACTTGACAGATGGTCTTGATTTTTGCCAAAGGAATTGGTATGATGAGAATGCGGAAATTATTGCTATTTTCGTTAATTTTTATTTATTTAGACGGTAATAGGAGGCGAACTATAATTACTAAATTATTGAGTTTATGTCTGGACACTCAAAATGGGCGACAATACAAACGAGGAAGGGCGCTCAGGATAAAAAAAGAGCAAATTTATTTTCAAAAGCAACAAAAAATATTATTATTGCAGCCCGAGAAGGTGCTGATTTGGAAACTAATTTTAAATTGAGATTGGCGGTTGATAAGGCGAAAGCGGTAAATGTGCCAAAGGATAATATTGAACGAGCGATTGCTAAGGGATCGGGAGCGGCCGGTGCGGATTTGATAGAAGAGGTCATTTACGAAGGCTATGGACCCAGTGGTATTGCTATTTTGATCGAAGCGGCAACTGATAATAGAAATCGGACATCATCTGAGATGAAACATATTTTGACTAAATATGGGGGCTCGTTGGGTGGACCGAATTCGGTCCAATGGATGTTTGATCATAAGGGAGTGATTCGAATCAAACAAGATCAGTATGAAGACAAGGACATGTTTCTGCTCGAATTGATTGATTTTGGTGCGGAAGATGTGATTGAGGAAGAAGGTGGCGTCACTATCACTACGGAAATCGGGCAGTTTGTTAATTTGAAAAAAGCATTGGATGAAAAAAATATTGAAACTGAATATTCAGAATTGGAATGGATTGCGAAAGATGAGGTTGCGGTCAGTGAAGAAGTCCAAAAGAAATTGGCAGCACTGTTTGATGCTTTGGAAGATGATGACGATGCGGTGAATTATTATAGTAACGCGGCTATTTAGTGAATTTGTAGGTTCGTGAATTCGATAATTAGTAAAGTAGTGGATTTATGACAGAAAAAGCGAGAATTGTGATGGGGGTTGATCCGGGATTTGCTTTGACTGGCTATGGTATTATTAAAGTTTGTGGCAACAAGATGGAGGCGGTTGATTATGGGGTGATTGAAACAAAAGTGGGAGAAGATTTTAATGATAGACTGTATTTTTTACACAATGAATTAACGAAAATTATTAAAAAGAATAAACCGGAAATGGTTGGCGTGGAAGAATTATTTTTCAATAAAAATGTAACAACGGCGCTGAAAGTCGGTCAGGCTCGTGGGGTGATCTTACTCACTGTTCGACAGGCAAATTTGCCGGTATACGAATATACTCCGTCACAAGTCAAACAAGCGATTTCTTGTTATGGCAAGGCGGATAAAAAACAAGTACAACAAATGGTAACGCTATTACTTCAGCTACAAGAAACGCCGAAACCAGATGATGTGGCTGACGCTTTGGCGGTGGCAATGTGCACCGCCAACTCTTATACATTAAATAATTATTATGCGTAAGATTTTTTCAACTTTAATGTTATTGGTGTTGCTTTTCCTTTCCAGTCCAGTGTTGGCTCAAGAGGTGGGAGGTTCCGGTGATGCGGTATTGTTGTCTCAAGATCAATTTGTGGCCGTGGCTGGTGAAGATAAAAATGTGGTAGCGGGACGACAGGTTTTGTTCAGTGGAAGCGCTTCATTGGTGCCAGAAGAAATGTCGATTAACCATGTTTGGGATTTTGGTGATGGCACTACAGCTCGGGGGATTGATGTGGCTCATGTCTATCATAAATCGGGGATTTATCGGGCAACATTGACGTTATTTGTGGGAGATAAACAGGCTACGGATGAGGTAATTGTGTCGGTTGACAAGGATATTGCCTTGATGATTACGGATTCAAATATTGATGATGCAAGTTTTCAATCGTTGCAAAATATCGCCTCGACGCAAGAGACACTTTTGGTGAATCTTAGAGCTGATAATAGTAGTGTCGAGTATCTTAAAGTTTCAAGCCTAACTCAAAAAATAATCGATGCTAAAGAAGATATTCGACAAGCAAGTACATTGGTAATTTTGACAGATGGTAATGTCGGGCTTAATGCGTTGATAAATGCCAGTCAGGAATTCGCCAAAGGAATCGATCTTGATGGTTTAGGATTTAAAAATAAAACCATTGTGGTTTTGACGGATGAAAATTTGTCTGTAGCGTCTCGATTGGCACAAAATATTTTCCAACTGTTGTCACCAAAGGCATTGTTGTTGTCAAAACCGGAAGCTCAAGAGGTAGTGATGGGTAATTTTGATGTTAAAAGTTTGACTCAAGAGCTTCAAACAATGGAAATTGATTATCAGTTGATTGGAGTTCATACTCAGCGGTTACTTACAAGTTTGAGACCATGGAATTTCTTATCATATATGGTGAATTCGATGGTAAATAGAGGCGTGGCAATTAATACAATTTATTTGATTTTGATTTTACCGGTTATTTCTATGGTGATTGCTTTTGCCCGTCAAATAATCGGTATCAAAGCCTTTGGTATTTATGCGCCATCGTTGGTGGCGGTGTCATTTCTGGCGACCGGTATCAAATATGGGGTGGCAATTTTTATTATGGTACTGGTGATTGGGACTTTAGCTCGACTTCTGGCGAGAAAAATAAAGATTATGTATTTACCTCGGATGTCTATTGTACTGTCAATCGTTAGTTTGTCGATTTTGGTTTTGTTCTTCTTTGGCGCCTTGATCCAACAGTCATCGTTGATTTCAATATCAGTGTTTCCAATTTTGATTATGGTAATTATTGCCGAAAAGTTTATTTCTGCTCAGATAGAGTTGGGTAATAAAACGGCCGGACAGTTGTTTGTGGAGACGTTAATTTTATCAGTGCTTTGTTATTATTTGGCCACTTGGGAGTCTTTAAGATCATTGATTTTGGGCTACCCAGAAGTTATTTTTGCCACATTCTTACTCAATTATTTGTTGGGTCGATGGACGGGGCTTAGATTTTTAGAATTATATAGATTTCGTAACGTAATAAAACATGTTGAGCTTTCTGAAAAAAAGTAAGGGGGTTTTGGGCATGAATGCCCGGAATCTTGATTTTATTCGACCGGGCGGGTCGAAAAGAGCAAAAAATTTGGTTGATGACAAGCTTCGAACCAAACAAATGCTTAAAAAGGCTGGTTTGCCAGTCGCAAAAAGAATTGCGGTTATTCGTAACCGGAGTCAGTTTTATAATTTTGATTGGGATAGCTTGCCACCAAGTTTTGTTTTGAAACCGAATCGAGGTTTGGGTGGTGAGGGTATTATGGTTACTTTTGGTCAGAAAAAAAATGGGAAATGGGTTTTGCCGCTTGACAAAGATGCGGATGTTAGTGATATCCAGTTGCGGGTGAGTAATATTTTGGATGGGGATTATTCAATTACTTCAACACCTGACGTGGCATTTTTTGAAGAAAGAATAAAGATACATCCGACTTTTAAGTTATATTCGTATAAAGGTGTGCCGGATGTGAGAATTATTGTTTATAATAAAGTTCCAATAATGGCTATGCTTCGATTGCCGACCAAAGGGTCAAATGGTAAGGCCAATTTGCACGCCGGTGGTATCGGAGTTGGTATTGACATCAAGACTGGAATTACCACGCATGCCTTGCAACGAAATAAGATGATTGAAGTTATACCTGAAAAAAAATTTCCAATTAGAGGAATACAAATTCCATACTGGAATCAGATGTTGGAAATAGCAATTGAATCTCAAATTGCTAGTGGTTTAAATTATGTTGGGGTTGATATTGCGGTTGATCGAGAACATGGGCCGATTATTTTGGAATTGAATGCTAGGCCGGGACTTTCGATTCAAGTAGCAAATTTAGCTCCCCTCAAAGACAGATTACTTCGAGTTAAAGGATTGAAAATAAATAATTTAAAAAAGGGAATTAGTGTAGCAAAGGAATTGTTTGGTGGAGAAGTTGAACAGGAAATTGAGGAGATTTCAGGTCGGCAGGTGGTGGGCATTATTGAAAAGGTGAAGTTGGTTGGTAAGGATAAAAAAATTATTGAACTTAACGCTAAAATCGATACCGGGGCAGGAGTAACATCGATTGATGAAGATTTGGCGGTGGCTTTGGGACTTGAGAGCGCAGTTAATTATTACAATTCATTTGATTTGAAGGAAACGATGACGGTATCAGAAATGGAAGAGCTAAGTAAACAGAAGTTGTGGAAACAACTGGAAAAGCATCCGGATATTATATCGGTGATAAAAACGGTTAGTAGCCATGGGGCTTCTTATCGAATGGGAGTACCACTAAAATTTATTTTGTCAGGAGTGGAAATTAATTCAACGGCTTCGGTAATAAAAAGGCATGATATGAAGTATCCGATAATTATCGGTCGAAGAGATTTGAAGAGATTTTTGGTTGACCCAACCAAATAGAAAAGCGATAATAAGTTATCGAGTTGAGAAACAGAGAAGATCAAGATATTAAGTTAATAATGATAGATTATGAGAATACTTCTAATTGGTCCAAAGTCCAAAGAGAATGAAATCTTGGTGTCTGAGACGGTGAAGAGAGGCCATGCAATTAAAAGGTTATCAATTCAACAGATTACATATTTGTTAAAAGATAATGAATTTGAAATATATAATGGTCAGGAATCGTTGGATGATTATGATGTTTGTTTGATTCGCGGTATAAATCCATTTTTTGCCAAAGCCAAAACTTTGGCTAAGGCTTTGTACCGAAAGGGGGTGAAGGTCGTTGATCGGGAGTTATATCAGAAAGTTTATATTTTTGATAAATTGTTTATGTATTCAGCATTGAGTTATCATGAGTTACCTTGCTTGGATACTTTCTATTATCCGTCAGTAAAAGCGTTTAAAAAATTTGGTGGAAATATTGAATACCCGGTTTTGCTCAAGGATATTAATGGTATGCATGGCCGAAATATTTTTTTCAAAAATACAGAAAATGAATTGGAAGATTTTTTTAACTGGCGAAAGATAAATAATTATTTTATTCAAAAGTTTGTCCCGGCGGAATATTATTATCGGGTATTGGTTGTCGGCAATAAAGTGCTTGGGGCGATGAAGCGAAATACGCTTAGTTCAATTCGAAAGAAAAGGATTCCATTGGAAAAAAGATCTCATAAATCTGAGTTGACAATGGAGCTCAAACGGTTGGCATTAAAGGCGGCTAAAGCAACAAATACAGACATTGCCGGGGTTGATATTATTTATGATGGAGATAAGCCTTATGTCTTGGAGGTGAACAGATCACCGCAATTCAAGCGCTTTACGCAGGTAGTGGGGGTGAATGTGGCGGGTGAAATAATTGATTATCTGGAAAAGATATATAAGTCTAATTAGTAACAAGCAACCTTATGTTGAATCCAAAAGATTTTTCTTACTTTAGCACATATTTACTCGCGGCAGAAGCTGATAATCGTGGGATTAAAGTGAACATTGTTGCTGACGATGCTATGACGTCTAAGGGGGTTGTGTTGGAATTAATCTATAGAAAACACAAGGAATATATTGTGGGACAGCGAACAGCTAGGACCAGTGCGGTGGCCTATTGGATACAGCAAAATAAACAAGTAGCAAAATATTTTTTTGCAAGGAATGGAATATCGGTATCAGAGGGAGATGCTTTTAATTATAAACAAGAAAAAGAAATAATTAAGTATTGTAAAAAAATAGGTTATCCGGTGGTTATAAAACCGGTAATGGGGGTTCAGGGAAAGAGTGTTTATCTAGAGGTTCGTTCAGATAAACGGGTGCGAGAAATATTGAAAGCACTTAAAGGAAAATTTTCAAATATACTAATTGAAAAGCAGTATCATGGTGATGAATATAGATTGTTCGCCACCAAAGATAAGTTTGTGGCGGCTACATGGCGAATCCCAGCAAATGTTGAGGGTGATGGGGTTCATAATTTGCAAGAATTAATCAAGATTAAAAATAAAGACCCTCGACGCGGAGCTGATCATGCAAAAAGTTTGGTAAGAATCAAGGTGGATGATGTCGTTAAAGATTACTTGAAAGGACAGAAAAAAACATTGAAATATATTCCCCAAAAGGGACAGAAAGTATATTTGAGACCTAACTCTAACTTGTCGACAGGTGGTGACAGTATTGATTTTACAGATAAAATTCATCCAAAAGTAAAACAATTGGCAGTGAAGGTGATTAACGCTATTCCAGGGTTGGCTTTTGGGGGAATTGATTTTATGACTAAAGATATTACAAAGGCGCCAGTAAAAAATAATTATATAATAATTGAGGTCAATGACTCACCAATGATCAGTATGCATCATATCCCATATGAGGGTAAGGCGCGTAATGCGGCTAAAGCGATTATTGATATGATTTTTCCGGAAACTAAATAAATAATGATTAATATGCGAAAAAAAAATATAGTGGTGGTTTATTATGGCGATGATTGGAAACGTCCAATTCCTCTACCCAATGCTGAATCAACCAGAAAATCATTTGAATATTGGCATGATAAAGGTTTGGAAAAAAACGTGAATTTTTATCGAGCAAGTATAAAGTGGTACGATGATGACTCGGCAACATTTTCGAAGGCTTGGGTGTATCGAGAGGGAAAATGGAAAAAGATTATCAGCAAAATAAAACCAGATTTAATTTTTGATAAAATTTCCAGTAAGAAAAACTACAAAATGTTTGATAAAAAGGTAGAAATAGCCGCAAAGACAAAGTTTTTTAATAATCCAGCTTTTCGAGTAGTTTTTGATAATAAATTCACCCAATTTTTATTGTTTTCTGAATTAATGCCAAAATCGATATTGGCGAATAATAAGAAAGAGTACGAACAAGCCTTGAAGGTAATAAAAACAAGTAAAGTTGTGGTGAAGCCGCTTTTTGGCTCCGGGGGATTCAATATTTTGATAGAAGAAAAAAGTAAACTAAAGAATAAAAGAATTAAGTATCCGGTTTTGCTTCAAGCATTTGTGAAAAGTTATAATGGTGTGCCTGGTATTCCAGGCATAAAGGGTGTGGCGGATTTACGGCTGGTGTTTATGAATCATAAATTAATATATTCATTGTCTAGAATTGCAAAGAAAAATTCATTGTTTACCAACTTTCATCAAGGAGCAACGGCCGTTATGGTTCAGCGAAAGAGTATTCCAAAGCCAATTTGGCAGTTGGTGAAGCCAATACAAAAAAAATTGAAAGTTTTCAACGATGCGAGTTACTCATTGGATTTTATTTTTGATGAAAAAGGTCAGGCATATTTGCTTGAGATGAACACTACACCCGGAATGGATTTATTGCATGAATTGGGAGATGAAAAGACAAAAGAAAAAAATTTAGAAGAGTTAATTAAAATTGTTTAATAATAATATGAATGTACATCATAATAGACCGATGCCGGGTCAAGTTCATGGGATGAAAAAGAAGAAACATGGGAAATTAAAGCAATTTTTGATCCGTTATGGCATAATGAGCTCGGCGCTTTTTTTAATTTTTATCGTGGCTGTTTTTGCTTGGTATTCTCGTGGGTTACCAAATCCAGATAAAATTATTGATCGACAAGTAGCTCAAAGCACCAGGATTTACGATTCAACAGGAGAGACTACGTTGTATGAGATTCATGGGGAAGAAAAGAGAACGATCGTACGATTGGATGATATTCCTGATACGGTGAAATGGGCGACGATTTCAGCGGAAGATAAAAATTTTTATACGCACCATGGTTTTAATTTGTTAGCTATGTTTAAGGGAGTCGTAATTGATCCAATATTGACTGGTAATAGGCCTCGTGGTGGTTCAACTCTGACTCAACAATTGGTAAAAAATGCGATTTTGACTGATGAGAGATCTGTCTCTCGTAAGATTAGAGAGTTTATTTTGTCATTCCGAATAGAACAAAAATTTGAAAAAGATGAAATTTTGCAGATGTATTTGAATGAAATTCCGTATGGTTCAACGGCTTATGGTGTTCAATCATCGGCTCAAACATATTTTGGCAAAGACGTTGAAGATTTAACCTTGGCGGAATCGGCCTTACTGGCTTCGTTGCCAAAAGCACCAACTTATTATTCTCCGTATGGCAGCCATGTTGATGATTTGATCAATAGACAGCAGTATGTCTTGAGTTTGATGGCGGAGAATGGATATATTACTGAAAAAGAAGCTGATGAAGCAAAGAAACAGGAATTAGAATTTAAAAAGAGACAGGAGTCAATTACCGCTCCACACTTTGTGATCTATGTAAAAGAACAATTGGCTGAAATGTTTGGTGAAAAGGTGGTTGAGCAAAGCGGTTTGAAGGTAACAACAACACTTGATATTGAAAAACAAGAGGCGGCAGAGGAAGCGGTTCTTGCTGGAGTTAATCAAAGAGGTAGTCAATATGGTTTTTCTAATGCAGCGCTATTATCTATAAATCCTAAAAACGGACATATTTTAGCCATGGTTGGATCAAAGGATTATTTTGATGACACTATTGATGGTAATGTAAATG
This sequence comes from Candidatus Falkowbacteria bacterium CG10_big_fil_rev_8_21_14_0_10_39_11, assembly GCA_002773615.1. Taxonomy (GTDB): domain Bacteria; phylum Patescibacteriota; class Patescibacteriia; order UBA11705; family UBA11705; genus UBA11705. The sequence continues at coordinate 14,174 of PFAP01000041.1, read as the reverse complement.
TTACGACCAGGTTGCGCCAACCGGGATCATCAATCAAGCCAATGGTATACGCGGCAGCTTTTGATAAAGGATATACTCCCGATACAATTCTGTTTGATGTAAATACAACCTTTAAAACTGATACCAGCAATTATAATCCTAAAAATTATGATTTGGGTGAAAATGGACCGGTTACAATGAGAAAAGCGCTTCAAGGATCACTCAATACACCGGCGGTAAAGGCGTTGTATCTGGTGGGAGTGGAGAAGGAAATTGATTTTTTGGAATTGATGGGATATTCCTCGTTTGAAGACAGGTCAAGGTTTGGTTTGGCTTTGGTGCTTGGTGGTGGAGAAGTGACGCTAATGGATCATGTGTCAGCTTTTGCGGTTTTCCCAAATGAAGGAGTCTATCGTGAGCCGGTTGCCATTCAAAAAGTGGAAGATGCCAAAGGAAATATATTATTTGAATTAAAAGAAAAAGATCGTAAAGTCTTGGATGATAATATTGCCAAAATGATGAATAATGTTTTGTCTGATAATGGAGCTCGAGCTTATGCGTTTGGAGCAAATAATCATTTAACATTGTCAAATCGTCCGGCCGGGGCTAAAACCGGAACAACCGATGATTATCGGGATGCCTGGACAGTCGGTTATACACCGTCATTGGTTACGGGGGTATGGGTTGGTAATAATGATAATTCAAAAATGAGACGAGGAGCGGCTGGTGGTGTGGTGGCGGCGCCGATTTGGAATCAATATATGAATGCGGCGTTGGCTGGGACAGAGGTTGAATATTTTGCTGGTTATGATGCACCAAAAACTGATAAGGCTATATTGAACGGTAATTTTGCGAATGAAAAGACGGTAAGAATTGATAAATATTCTGGATTGATCGCCACGGAAAACACGCCAGCTGAAGCGGTTGAAGAGAGAACCTTTAAGGAAATCCATAATATTTTGTATTATGTTGATAAGGATAATCCTCAGGGATCGATTCCAAGTAATCCGGGAGCAGATTCTCAGTATGCCAGTTGGGAGTCTGCGGTTCAGAGTTGGGTAGAAAAACAAAAACAAAGTGATGATCCCGAGGTTGTCGCCAAGTTTGATTTTATCAATGAAGTAGTGCCAACAGAAGAAGATAATGTTCATTTGGCAGAATATAGACCGGAATTGAGAGTATTGTCACCAAGCAACAATCAAACAATTATTGATTCTATGTTGAATGTACAGGTTTCAGTGTCAGCTTCGCGAGGGATTGCGGGTGTAGATTATTATCTGGATGATAAATTGATCGGACGAGAAACTGCATATCCTTATAATCTGTCGTATCCGGTGAGCTCGATGTTTGAGAATGGTTATCATCGGCTTAGAGTGGTGGCGTATGATGATGTGATGAATCAAGCTGAGATGGCAATGGATTTGAATGTTTTGATTGACAATCGAGCGCAAGCGTCAATTAATTGGGTGTATCCGGTTAGCGGGGCTCAATTGGTGGCGGAACAGTTTCCACTGAATACACGAGTTAGAATAAATGATTTGATGGCAACGAAAAAAATAGACTTTTATTATAGACCGAAAGGTGACGGTAGCTGGCATTTGTATGCCTCCGAAGTGTCACCATCAGTTTCAACCGTTTCTGTGATGATGGATAATCCAAACGGGAGTGGAGAATATGAATTGCAGGCGGTGATTATTCTAAAAAGTGGTGGGCAATCATCATCTGATATTATAAATGTGAAAATTGATTAGATAAAAGGGAGTCTCGATTGAGACGCTCTTTTTGATTGCGAAAAATAATAATTGTGGTAAGCTTCAAGGAGCGGTTCATTCCTAAAAATACACCCTAAACTAAAGGAGGGAAAATGGATGAACGACGTGGTTGCTCAATGATTTGGTTGGTCATACACCGGGTAATTTTGATAATTGCGGCCATTTGTTTGCTCGGTTGTTTCCCGGTTCCGATTGTTACAGGTGTTTTGTGGTTGTTTCCTGTTTTTGTCGTGGGATTTGTGGTGTGCGCATGTTTAATTGATTTGATTGAAAGAAAATTTCACGTACCACCGCCACCGGAGCAGCCTCATGGAAAGATTGATCCATTGATTGATGACAATATGATGCATTGGTAAATAAAATGTTAAATTCTTCGCTCAAATAAGCGAAGTTTTTTTATTGTCAAGAAGAAGTGGTATAATAGCTTTATGAACACAGAATTTGAAGCAACAACTGATTTTGCTAACATTTACAATAAATTATTGGATTATTTATCTCGCCAAGATCATTCAGAAGCCAAGTTGGTTGAAAAGGTGACTAATTTGAAAAAATATTATTCTAAAACTCGGAGGTACGATAATTATACAAGAGAAAATGTGGAATATGTTATCGAGATATTGAAGAAAAAAGGAATTTTGAATGAAGTTAGGAATTTGGAGAGAATGTTGGAGTTGTCGTTGGATCAAGTATATGGCATTCGAAGAATTGAACAGAAAATGTATACGAGAAAGTACAAAAAGGAAAATATTAAAAAGGTTTTGACAGAACATAGGCGAAGTGAGTATAACTTTAACTACGAAAAGATTGAAGCTTTGGTAAACAAGAAGAGGTCGGATTTGAAGAAAAAGTATGAAGGTGATAAAGAAAAATTGTATCAAATTAAAACTAAGCTATATGCATTTTTGGCTCAAAAAGGATTTGAGGGAGAGGAAATTAAGTTAATATTAAATAAAATATATGAATAAAAAAATTGTTTTGGGGATAATTGTTGTCGTGATGTTGGGAATAGCTGGAAGTGCGTATTATTACTGGGGGGCTCGTGAACAGTTTTGTTGTGGCCCGGTTGAAGAAGCTGAACATGAATTAACGCCAGTAGCGATTGACTTGCCAGAAAAATTAGAAGGCATGCAAACAAAAGCTGAGTTGCAGGCACGAATTGCTATTGTTCGGGAATGGTTTGAAGAAAACGTCCAAACTTATAAATATGATGGGTCGAAGTTGGTTTTTAAGGATTTGGAGGTTGAAGGCGCTGCAGAGAAGTATATATTTCAGTTTAATAGTTCTCATGCAGGTTATGGTAATCGAAGTGGAGAAACATGGGATCAGACTGTAATATCGCACGTTACGATCGTGAAAATTAAGGATGGAATAGTGATATCAGCAATCACTGATGGTGTATATGATGAGGTTGATGATTTGATGGTGCCGTAAGTTAGTAAATCCACCTTCACATAAAGTTTCGGCGGACACAGTAGCAATTAGTAAAAAGTAATTATGGTATGGATAAAAAAACAGGCTTGGGTTCAAGTCTGTTTTGTTGTTAATAGCCGGTTTTCCAATTATGATATATTTTGCTATAATAACAGCAGCTTAAAGTGCTGTTTTTTAGTTTTGATGATGATTTTAGGAGTTTTGGCGGCAAAAATGCGGTCTCTGAAATAAATTCAGAGAATCAAAAAAAATGTAAATATAATTGTAATATGTATTTAAAGCGGTTGGAAATACAAGGATTTAAGTCTTTTGCCAATAAGACGGTATTAGAATTTCCGGAACATTCACATGCTGATAAAAATGCCAGTAGTGTGACGGCGATTGTGGGACCAAATGGGTCTGGAAAGTCAAACACAGCCGACGCTATCCGCTGGGTATTGGGGGAGCAGAGCGTGAAAGCACTTCGAGGTAAAAAGACAGAAGATATAATCTTCTCAGGTTCAGAAACCAAAGCGCGTCTTGGGTTTGCGGAAGTTTCTCTTCATTTGGATAATTTTGACAAAAAAGCGCCAATTGATTATACTGAAATTGTTATCACTCGAAGAGTGTATCGTGATGGTGATGGTGAGTATTTGATCAATAAAAACAAAGTTAGGCTTTATGATATTTTGATGCTTCTAGCCAAAGCTAACTTTGGACAAAAAACTTATAGCATTGTGGGACAGGGAATGGTGGATCATATTATTAATATTTCTCCGTGGGAACGAAAAGAGTTTTTTGATGAAGCAACGGGTGTGAAACAGTATCAGATCAAGCGTGATCAATCGGTAAATAAATTGAATCGATCAAAAGATAATCTGGAACAGACGAATCAGATTCTAGCTGAATTGGAACCGCGATTAAGGTTGCTTACCAGACAAATAAAGAAATTGGAAAAAAGAAAAGAAATTGAAAAACAACTTAGAGATTTACAAAAAAAATATTATGCCAACATTTGGGCTCAAATAAAAAAGGATAAACAAAAGTATGATGATGAATTGTCTATCAAGACAGCATTAAAGGAAGATTTGGATTCACGGATGATAACTATTCAGACCAAGTTGGCCGGTTTGGCTCGAGAAGAGTCGAGAAAAGATATTTTTAACCAATTGCAAAAAGATTATAATAAATTACAACAAGAAAAGAATGATATTTTGAAAGAATTGTCAATGATAAAAGGTAAAATGAGTTTGGAATACACAAAAGTCGGTAAACAAAATTTGTCTTGGTTGGAAGATAAAAAAGAAGAGATCAATCATCGGGTCCGAGAGGTAAGGGAAAGTTTGCATAATTTGGAAGTTAAGGTTAAGCAAAAACGACAATTACTTGAAGAGAAGGGAAATAAATTTGCAGAGCTCAGAGATGAAGCGGTGGTGCTCGAAAATAATTTACGAAGCGCAGAGGATTCTCTTGTCATGCTCAAAGGATCAGGCAAGCAAGAGTCTTTGTTCGATTCGGTTAGAGCAATATTACGTCAAAAAGATTATATTAAAGGGATTTATGGCACTCTGAGTGAGCTAGGAAATACGCAAGAAATTTATGAGGCGGCATTGTCGGTGGCGGCTGGTGGGAGATTGTCAGCAGTAGTGGTGCAAAGCGATGAAGTGGCCGTCAAGTGTATCCAATACTTGAAGTTGAATAAGTTGGGGCCGGTCACATTTTTGCCACTTAATAAATTGAATGCTCGAGAACCGTTTGAACGGAGTCGTAGTCTTTTGGGTGAGAACGGAGCTATAGGATTTGCGGTTGAACTTTTGAGTTTTGATCCAGTATACAAAAAAGCTTTCCATTTTGTTTTTGGCAGCACTATTATTGTCGATAATGTAAATCACGCCAAGGATATCGGTGTCGGGCAAGAGCGAATGGTGACTTTGGATGGAGATATTTTTGAAAAAACGGGTGTAATGCGAGGCGGATATCAACGAAGAGGTGTCTCCAGATGGAAATTGGTCAATCAGGATAATCGGTTGGTGTCACAGGAAGAAAAAATGAGAGAAGTTGCAGTTTTGAAAGCAAAGCTGGAAGAAAAGAATAGGCAAAAAGAAAAAATAAGCGAAGAAATAAGTGATTTACGTGTTGATAGTCAGGTGACCGAGACAAAATTAAAGGCGTTGTCCAATGATTTGGATGATTTGCAAAAAGAAGAAAAAAAGATTCAAGATGAATTGACTGAAAATAAGTTGTCACCCAAAGATCAAGGTGAATTTATGGCTGGGTTGGAAGAGAAGAAAAAGAAGTATGAAAAAATATTGCAGGAATTTGAAGACAGAGTGTTGGCAGTCAGAAATAAAATTGATCAGTTTAATTTGGATGAAGAAAAGAAAAAACATGAAGTTTTTCAGTTTCAGGATGAAATGCAACAATACCAATCAAAATTAAATGAAGTAAATGGATTTATCAGTAATTTACGGATTTCATTGGCCAAGATTGAAACAAAAACGGAGGATTTGGATAAAGAGGTCAGGCAAGAGTTTTATGATGGTATGACTCTCGACCAGTTGAAAGCGGAAACTGTGGTTAATTTGGAACAAATGTGGTTTGAAATTGGTAAATTGAAACAAAATTTGGAACAGATCGGCGGTATTGACCCGGAAATAATCGATGAACATGAAGAGGTAGCCAAACGATATGAATTTTTGAGTACTCAGGTAAATGATTTGGAGGCAGCGATTGTGGATTTGGAAAAAATTGTAGGAGAACTTGATGAAGTGATTGATAAACAGTTCAATGCATCTTTTAAAAAGATTAATAAATCTTTTGAAGAATATTTTACAAAGATTTTTCAAGGTGGTAAAGCTAAGTTAACTTTATTGCAAAAAGAAAAGAATAAAAAGAAAAAAGAGTTAATTGATGATAATGAAACGATCGAAGAATCCGCTGATGCGGAATCAATGGTGGACGAGGATGAAGACAAGAGCGGATTCACTCAAACAGGGGTTGATATTTATGTTTCACCGCCAAATAAAAAATTGAATACCATATCGGCGCTATCTGGTGGTGAGCGAACGATGACCTCTTTGGCGTTGCTTTGCGCCATTATTGAGAGTAATCCGGCACCATTTGTAGTTATGGATGAGGTGGACGCGGCTTTGGATGAGGCAAATTCAGAGAGGTTTGCTCAGATTATTCAAGATTTGTCATATAAGACTCAATTTGTATTGATTACTCATAATCGAGTAATCATGCATGTGGCCGACGTACTTTATGGTGTCGCTATGGGAGACGATGGCGTGTCAAAAACATTGTCCTTGGATTTGAAAGAGGCGGAGAAGAGCGTGAAACAGGTCAATGAGAATAAATCATGAAATATAAATCACAAATAATAAAACATAAATCATAAATCATAAATTATAAATATGGCTGGTTTTGAAGAAGCTCCAAGCGTCAGTCAAGAACGGATGAATGGAATGGCAGATGATTTGGAGGATATGAATAATTTGTTAAACAACGGTCGCGGTGCAGTATGTGTTGAAGACGTTATTTTATATTTGCGGCGTGGGGATATCGCGTCAGCGAGAAATTGCGCTGATACGGATCAAGATAAGATCAGACGTTTTTGCGAGATTCAAAAATATATTTTCGATCATTTATTTAATTCAGACGATCGGAGACGAAGAACATTTGATACAAAGAGAAATCCCTGCGGCGGTTCCATCTATAAATAAAAGTTGTGCGAAATAAAAAAGAGGCGATAGCCTCTTTTTTGATAGTTTATTTTTTGGGTGAACCGGCCGGTTTGTTTTTCTTGGTTTTATCGGTTTCTTTTGTTTTTTCAAGTAGTATGGGTTTTAGTTTTTGGAAAAGTGTTTTTAGCGCCCAATTGAAGTTGCGACTTAAGCCATTTTCCGCATCGGTGGTGTCGCCTTCTTTGGTTATTTGCTTCAAGTATTTGGTTACGGCTTCGGGAGAGTCAATGCCCATTCCGGCCCCACCAGCGTTCATCCTGATTTGAAGATTGAACTCAGAGGCGGTTGGGGTCGATAACAGTTTGAAAATATCGCTTCCTGGTTTTTTGAATTCATCAGAGAGATGTTTCAGGGCATCTTTTAAGCCTTTTTTATAGCCAGGTTTTTTGTTCATGATTTGATCGTAAACAGCTTGATTCTCATTCAAATCAACGCCAAAAGCTTCGGCGTATATTGGAGTAATTAAAGCTTTCCATTCTTTTTCGAGAGTGTCTAAGGCTGTTTTAAGGAATTCTTGAGTCTTTTCTAGATTTTCTTTTTTTTCCCCTTCAATATTTTTGTCTTTATTTTCTTTTGCTTCTGGTTTGGCTGATTTTGGGGGTGATTCTTTTGATGTTTCTTTTTTTTCTGCTAATTGTTTTTTTAGTTCTTCAGCTTGTTTTTTAATGCGGTCAAGTATGTCTTTGCCTTGAGGAGTGTCGGCGGAGTAAATTTGTTCACTGAGAGCTACGGCTTCAAATATTTGCTCTTCAGCAACGGCGGAGTTATTTTTTTTGATGGAATTTTTTGCCTCGGAAAATAAGGTGCTGATTTCATTTTGAGTTTCACCGGTTTTTTTTGATATTTCAATCAATAATTTTTGGAGAAATACTTCAGCGGATCTTTTGTGGGCTAAGTTATATTTAGATGACAGTTGGATTTGCTGAAAAACCGGTCCAAATTGTTTGTCAATTACACTCAATGCTTGTAGGACGTCGCCGTTGGCAGTCAGTTTTTTGATTTTGTATGCTTGTTTGAATAGCGCTTTAACTTCGGGGCGTTCAGAGAGTGGTTTTTCTTTGAACTCCAACAGTTCTTCATCAGGAAGCTCTTCCGACTCATTGATCGGCTCTCCGGATTCGGCCTGATTTTCTTTTGTGTCAGCGGTTATTTTTTCTTGAACAGCAGCTTCGGCCTCTGGTGGAATAGCACTGGTTGATACTGACGGTGATAATGGGGCTTCGTTGTTGTATAGTGCCTCTTGAGCGTCTGCAGCTGCCAATTCTTTTTCAGCATCACTCAGACGGTCAAATTCTTTTGGTCTTAGGCCGGCTGGAATCCATTTTCCGGCTGGCGTTTCCATAAAGGTGCTGGGGATTTGAGCCATGTATTTCCCGTCGGGTGTTTTGCTGATACGTTTATCCATAATGACAGGCTCTTTTTTCTCGGTTTTCGGTTTCGCCGCTTTGGTTTGAATCAGGGATTTTATTTTGGCTATTTTTGCTTCCGCAGCCTGGCGACGGCCGGCAGGAATGTTGTTCAATAAAGATTGAACTTCAAATGAATTGGTAATCAACCGATCAAAGTCTTGTTGTTTTTCGGCTTCGGATTTATCAGCGCCAAGTTTGTTGAAAGCATTTTCAATATTGCCCAAAAGCTGATTGAGGGTCGTTAATCTTTCGGCGCTACTAATTTTGGCGGCGGCTTCATTCAGATCGGTTTCGTATTGTCGTAGTTGTTTGTGAAATTCGCGTAGTGTTTTGCTGTCCAATTGACGAATAATTGACGGATCTCCCAAAACATCATCTTCAAAATATTTTAAGTCTTCATGAGCCAATTCCGGGCGCCTGGCTTTGATCACGGTGTCAATACGAGTTCGGAGATTTTCTAGGTCATGTCGCAACTCTCCTAACACGCGAGGCTCTTCTGTTGTTTCTGTGGATGTAGTTGGGACTGATTCTGAAGCGGGTGGGGTTGGGGTTTCAGTTTCGATAGCTGTTTGTTTCTTCGGGACGGATGTTTTTTTTGAAGATGTTTGTTCGTCCATGATCTGGTGTATTTTGTGTATCCATAGAGCAGCTTGGGCTGATATTTTATCAGCTAAACTATTATCACCCTTAGCGATTTTTGTGCTTTCTTGAGCTATTTTATTTATTTGTTCGCTGAAATAGGCACTGATTTCTTCAGGTGAAGAGTTCTCAGCCAACATTTGTTTAATATGCTTTTCAGTTTTTATCATTATTGATTGATGTTCTGCGCTAAGGTAATTTTTTTCAAGTTTATTTTTAGGTGACTTTAATGTTTTTAGAGTTTCTAATTTAAATATTTTTGCATCAATAGCATCAAGTGATTCTTGATCTTCTTTTCTTAAGTAAATGGCAAATTTATTAAATATGTCTTTTTTGTCAGTCTTAAATACTTGTCTGGCGGCATCAATTTTTCCAGATTTTATATATTCTTCAACTTCTTGTTGAAGATTTTGGATTTCTTCAGTGGCTTGCTGGTTTTTAATGGTTAGAGATTTTTCTAGATCAGACATATCTGCAATGTCTCTGGTTGGATGTTGATATCCAAGTTCAGTGCCAATTGTTCCTTGAGGGGCTTTGTCGGGGATTGTTTGGCTAAAATTACCAAAAGTAATATCTAAGGCTTCAAGTTCAGCTTCCAAGTCTGACATTCCAGGTATGGTTTCTGGAGCTTTGGCGCCAATTCTTTCAGCGGCAGTTTGAATTTGAGTGGTTGTCGTGGCAATTTCGGCAGAAAGACGTTTTTTTTCTTCTTGGGCTCGATCCAGGCCACGCTTGATAATGTCTTCAATGGTTTTCTCCTGAGCTTTGGGGTTTTCCAGATTCGCCACGGTTTGTTCCCAAAAAGCTTTCCCTCCAAATGGGCGCATCATTTTTTGAAAAACAGAAAAACGAAGCTCGCCGGTTTGGGTCGCTTCGGGGGCCAGTTTTTTTTGCATTTGTTCCCATAGTTTATTAAAAAAACCTTCAGGAACCTTTGTTGTTAGAGTTTCTGGAGTTGCTGGTTCTTGCTCTGGTGTTTCTGTTTTTCCACCTTCAATGACTTCCAGTTTTGGGGCGGTGGTTTCTTCGGTTGCAGCAGTTTTTAATTGTTTTGCTGGTTTAGGCATATTAGTATAGTTTTTCTATTTGACTGGTAATGTGACCAATGCGGTCGGATTCGATGTTTTTGATCGTAGCATTAAGTAGTTTTTGCCTTTTTTTACGTATTTCTTCAAGTTTTTTCTCAAAACTATTATAAGAGACCAGAAATTCAAATATTCTTTTTAGTGGTTTTTGGATGTTGGGAGATTTTTTGGTCATATGAGATAAATTCAGCTAATTTGATGGTTATATTATAGCATAAAATATGATTATTTGCCCATTGACAAAAGGTGAATAATTTGTTAATTTAAGAAGAATAGTGTTCCTTTACAAAAAAGGAGGATGAATGACAGCGAATGTCTGTCTGACAAGGAGTTTTTCACCTCAAATTAATACTGATGAAATTCAGTTGTTTTGGATGCATCTCAAAGACCTTTTATTGGGACGCAAGCATTTTACCTTTGCTGAGTTGCAACGTTTGACTGTTTCTCATGGTGGCGTCGAAAGGTATTTTGGGTTTAATTCACTGTTGCAAGTAAATTTTAAGCTGGGAATGCTGGTAGCCGGTGGATTTTTGAGAGTGGAGAATGATCAAGGTAGTGATATTTATCATGTCGTCAAATTGAGTGAAGTGGGTGAAAAAAATATACGGGTAAACGAAGGTAAAGCAGATAAGAAACGTTTGCCACCATTTCTTTTGGAATTTGCACAAAAGTTGCATACCTTGACTGCGGGAGAGAAGTTTAATTTTCTTCAATTGACCTATGAAAAAAAGCCGATCAAAAGATATCTGGGTTATTCAATTAGAACTTGCCGTCAATATATTAATTTGTTGAAACAAAGGGGTGTTTTGGATATTGATATTTACGGTTGGCGAGATGGTCACACGTATAAATGGTTGAGAGTATTTGATTTGATTGCGGATGTTAGCCGGGTGGATGAAAGTCAAATCCCCAACGGAGATGTTATGGCAACCGAAAGTTCCTTGTACTCACGGGTACAAGCCATCATGGCTGGAGTCAAGGTTGATGCCACTGTTGAGTTACATCGGCCAGAAGTACCTCAATCGCAAGAGGTTGAAATTGTAAGTCCTAAGGTTTGTGATCAAGAATCTTCCAGAGCATTGAAGCGATATTTTGATAAGCTGTTCAGTTGGATTGGTCATGGTGAATTCAAGAAGACTGATTTGGATCAAATGGCAGAAAAAACGGGTAAATGTTTTGGTGTGGCTCTGACTACAGCAAAGCTTTATGTCGGTCGGTTGGTTTCGTCCAAGTTTATTCTGGCTCGAAAGAGTGGTTATAAGAACGAGAAGATTTATCGATTGAATCTGGTTCGGAAGGTGAAGGTTGAAGAGCAGATTGTTTGTGTAGAACAAAAAACGCTGGTTGATTTTCTTAATGGAGATCGGTATGATTTTGTGGTTAGAGTGTTGTTTCAACATGTTTCGGGGAAATCTTTTCGGACCAACCAAGTTACTTTGATGTGGATGGAATCTATTGGACTTGAGTATCACAATTTCTACAATTATCTTACTCGGATGGTTAGCGACGGTTATTTGGTGAAAACATCCAATCGTTTCGGTCGGTCGCGATATATTTATTGTTGGACGGTTAATGTAAAAACTTTGGATTTGGTTTTGCCAGAGGATTATAAAAATATTTCTGACCTGATTCAAGATGATTCAATTGACACCAGTGATATTGGGGTGTCGGCGCATTTTGTGGAAACTTTGTGGGCGGTCAGTCGATCTGGGTACATTTTTTCATTCGAATGGCTAAAGTCAAATGGTAATGGTTTGGAAAAAAGATTTGGATTGAAAGAGGGGTCTATTAGAGGATATGTTCATAAACTGGTTGAATTTGAGTACTTGGTATCTGAGAGAGATGGACATGATGGGAAAACAGCTTATTATCGTTGGACGGATAAGGTACAGGAATTTGATTGGAAATTGCCTGATAATCCGTGGGCGATGGTTCGGCCAGAAGAGGTTGAAGATGAGATCAGTGCAGAGGAAGCTGGAATATTTACCGCAGATGAAGAACGGCAAATTGAGTGGCTAAAGGCCAGATTTGCTGATCGGTCGGTGGTTAGACGAGTAAGTTCGGGCATGTTTACAATGATTGAGGGTGACCATGATCGAAAATATTTTGGTGCTAAGTTGGTTGAGCTTGATGTTTTTACTGATCATGATGGAAAAGGCTCTTTAGGTAAAGTTTATGGCGTGAAGGTGGAAAATTTGATGAAATTATAAAAAAAAGACACTAGTTAATTAGCTAGTGTTTTATTGTTTTTTAGGTGAAGGCAACGTCATCAATTGACGGGCCAAGAGACATGATTGAGATTCGGTGTCCTAGAGATTCTTCGATGAAGTGGACATAATTTTTGGCATTTTCGTCATCAGTGGAAGCCCAGCCGGGGAATTCCTCGTAATGAGGGGTAAGCTTGCCAGCTAGGTCAGGAGCAAAGTGATCCAGAGTATTACTGTCAGGCAAGGTGTAGTGCGTACAGACTTTGATAGCGTCAAAGCCATTTAGAACATCAAGCTTGGTCATGACCAAGTGAGTGACACCATCCATTCTGAGGGCGTGGCGAGCCTGAGCTAGGTCGAGCCAGCCGACGCGACGCGGGCGGCCGGTGGTCGCACCATATTCGCCGCCACGTTGGCGAAGATTTTCAGCGAGATCACCATGAATTTCAGTTGGGAACGGGCTCTGACCAGAGTCAACTCGAGTGGTGTAAGCTTTGATGATGCAGTAAACGTTACGGATGACCTGCGGTGGGATGCCGGCGTAAACGCAGGCAGCGCCGGTAGTACAGAATGAAGAGGTGACATAGGGTCGAGTGCCGTTGCAGATATCCAGTTCAGAACCGTGAGCAATATAGCCGAGCATAGGAACATCGTCTTCGAGGTACTGATGATTCAGACCAACAATGTCCCAATGAACATGCTTGGCAAGGGTGGGACGGTATGTCATGAGGAATTCGTACTCTTTATCAATCGTAACTTCTGGGCGGTCAAATTCGCGAAGAATCAGATTTTTGACCCGGAGGCCTTCCTCCAATTTGGTTCGAAGTTCATCATGGGTGCAGCGAACAACATCACCAACGCTGATAGAATATTTGCGGCCATAGAAGTATTCATAGGTCGGACCAATACCCTTTTTGGTCGTGCCGATTTCTGTTCCATTTTCACCCTTAGTATCAAGGCCGTCCAAAGCGAGGTTTGAGGGCAGAATAATCGGGCAGCTGGAGGAGATTAATAGGTTGTCAGTCGAGTAGCCCAGAGCCTGGATGGCGATAAGTTCTTCTTGTAGGCTTTTGGGGTTGACGACAACGCCTGGAGCCAGAATGCAAGTTGTGCCTTCAAGGAAAATACCAGCTGGGGTCAAATGAAGAACAATCTTTACCAGTTTGCCTGTTCGTCGGTCGATAACCCAGGCCGTGCCACCAGCATTATCTCCGCCCTGAAGTCGAATATGAACTTGATAACCATAGTGTGTCATTAGAAAGTAAGAAATGTTAGCTTTGCCTTCATCGCCCCACTGTGAACCTTTGACAATATCAAGTGGCATGCGGCCTCCTTCCCCTTAGTGGGAGTGGTTTGGAAGATGTAAAGAGCAAAACAGATAGTATTTTATAATAAAAAAACAATGTTGTCAACGGTATGGTATTGACAAAAATATAAAATGTTGTCATCATAATCTATGATGAGGGAAAAGAAAAAAACGCCAATTTGGCGTTTTTTTGTTGGTATTTTGAGATTTATGTACGATCACCATCGTAATCGCCTTTGGCTGATTCGCCAAAATGCTGGCGATTTTGCAATCCCTGGGGGCATCGATAGCAGGGTGTTCTCTTGATGGAAAAAGCATTGGCGTCGACATAATTGATCAAACAAAAATTGAGAGTTTTATTCATGCGTCTCGCACGACAGATGAAGATGTCTTCCGGTTTTTGGGGCATATTGTCTACCGGTTCTTGAGCAGATAATTGACGTCTATTTTTATGTTTCATCGTGGTCTCCTTTGGTGGTTTTGGAATTTTTTACTTTAGTTTAAAAGTTATAATTTGTCAATGGGGTTATGTAATGTGCCGACACATATGGCGGTTTTTGCCCAAGACTGTATAATCTTGGTATATGGCAATATCTATGGCAAAAACAATCAAAGAAGAGC
>PFAP01000014.1 GCA_002773615.1 Candidatus Falkowbacteria bacterium CG10_big_fil_rev_8_21_14_0_10_39_11 | reverse complement strand
ATGAAGGCCAAGGAATGAACGGTTTAACTCCACACGAAAAATACCTTATTTTAGCCTCTAAATGTGTAACCCTTGAAGGTTAACTGTACATTTTGTTGACATTGTTAGTAAAATCTGATATAATTTAAGGTCAAATTGTATATTTATACACGCCACAAAATGGAGGGCTAAATGAGACTGGGAAATTCGCGACGTTGGCCAACGAATGAAGATAATCCGCCTAATTATGTTTTGATTGAACCGGGTGACAAGGCTGAGGATGTGGTAAAATTTGCTAGAGAAAACCAGGCGATCTATCGGCCAACGTCGAAAGGTTTTGCCGTTTGGTGCAAGTTGAGTCCTAATGGTTTTGAGCAGGGTGTTTTGGACTATGCCCTCGAGGCGGCTGTGGCTCGTATCAATGAGAAGGCGTGTGAGCAGTGCAAAAAAATTTGCTCGAATGGTCACCTGGTTGGTGGCTCGTTTCAAGAAGAGTGGTCTGAAGATCGATCTATTGGCGGGAATGTCAGGAACATATGTGCCAATTGTTCAGAGTGAATTTGATGTTGATTATGAAACCGCCCTAGAAGTTTTTTATAGTGCTCGTAGTGAGTATGTGACTCCAACTGGAGCATATGAAGTGTGATTGAATTTTATGTCAATTACAAAAGAGTCGAAACATCGACTCATTTTTTATTTTAAAACGTTATAAATGGTTACGAAAACCACGGATGTTTTATTCGAATGATAAGTTTTTTGTATGATTTTCCAGAGTGTCAAACTCAGGATTGTCAGTACATTTTTGTTCAGCTTTGGTTTTTAATTCTTCCGGGAAATTATTTGGGGAGTTACTGAGAAAATAACATTCGTCGCCAACCGCCTGCATTTTGGCTTGATTGGTGTTGAGGTCATAATCAAAGCGGTGACCATAATGAGGTGTGGCGGAAATGAAGTAAGAAAAAATGTGGTCGCTGGTTTTGGTTAAACCGAAGATCGGTCGATGTTGCAGGACTTCTGGTTTAGCAAGGATAGTTTTGTTGTTTGTGTCAGTATTTAGAATGTAAACTTGATCAAAATTATTTTCATCTTTTTCAATCCTTACCGTTTGATGAGTAAAAGTTAATGTGTTGTCCGTTGGCTCAGTAGTAATTGGGTTGTCATTTTTTTTGTAAACGCAACCAGATAACAAGAGTGTGGACAACAAGAGAATGATAATAGTTGTGAATTTCATATAAAGTTATAGTTTTATAATTATCACGCGATCCAATCCACACAAATCTTTTTTGTTTTGAATTTTGGCGGTGGGGAAGTGAGCTTTGATAATTTTTTTGAGTTCAGCGGTTTGTTGTGGGCCGCCGTATTCGATTAAAATAAATTTGGGTTTATGTTTCAATTTGGCAGCCTGGGTGAAAAATTGACGGTAGGCGTCGAGGCCGTCTGGGCCAGAGTAAAGGGCGTCTTTGGGTTCGAATTTGAGGCCGATGGTATTGGGAGTGACCTTTTTAAGATCGGTTGATTCCACGTAGGGTAAGTTGGCGACAATAATGTCAATCTTTTTGTGTTTAATTGGGGTCAATAAATTTCCATGGAGAAAAGTAATTTTGGTTGCGTGAAGATTGGCATTTTTTGTGGCCATTTTGAGGGCGGGTTTTGAGATGTCGGTGGCGAGAATTTTTATTGGTAGACTATGAAGGCGTGATTCGCGAATCGCACTTACATTGGAGGCTATCGCCACCGGTATGGCTCCACTGCCAGTGCCGATGTCGGCGATGGTGGGGGAGAAATTTGAAGATTGAGAGATTAAGAGATTGAGAATTTTGAGGGTTTCGTCGACAAGGAGTTCGGTTTCTGGGCGGGGGATTAGGACGTTTTTATTAACATAAAAATCCAGGCCAAAAAACTCTTTGTGGTGAGTGAGGTAAGCAATGGGGATGCCGGTACTGCGTTTGGCAATTAATTTATTAAAACGAGATAATTGATTTTTGGTTAAAGTTTTTTCCGGATATGTAAATAGGTATTCTTTATTCTTTTTTAAAATATAAGCCAGCAAAATTTCAGCATCCAAAATAGCAGACATTATGGACTGTTTTTTTAGTTTGGTGACGGCGGATTTTAGAGTTTGTTTGATGGTCATATTAAAACTGTGTCATGCTGAGCCTGCCTGCCGGTAGGCCGGCTTGCCGAAGAATGAGGTGACCCTTCGAGAGCCCTGCCTACCGACAGGCAGGCTCAGGGTGACAAAATGGGGGGATGTTAGGATAGTTTTTCGTCAGCTTCTTTGAGTTTGGCAAAGATCGGTTCCAGGTCACCATTCATGATATTTGGAATATTGTTCCAACTGGCTTTGATTCGGTGATCGGTGATACGATCTTGAGGAAAGTTGTAAGTGCGAATTTTTTCACTTCTATCTCCGGTACCAACTTGGGATTTACGCTCTTCACCCAGCTCTTTCATCCGTTTTTCTTCTTCATGTTCAAATATTCTGGTGCGTAAAACTTTCATGGCTTTTTCTTTGTTTTGAGCTTGTGATCTTTCGTCTTGACACTGAACAACAATATTGGTGGGAAGGTGAGTAATGCGGATAGCGGAATGAGTGGTGTTGACACCTTGACCGCCTTTGCCGCCGGCACAAAAGGTATCAATTCGAAGATCGTTGGCATCAATTGAGAGATCAACTTCTTCGGCTTCCGGTAGTACGGCGACGGTGACGGTTGAAGTGTGGACGCGGCCTTGTTTTTCGGTTTCCGGTACGCGTTGAACCCGATGAACGCCACTTTCATATTTCATATCACCAAACACTTTGTGACCGGAAATTTCAAAGATGACTTCTTTGAATCCACCAATACCGATTTGATTTGATGAAAGTATGTTGACGCTCCAGCCTTTGGTTTCAGCGTAACGAGAATACATTCGGAAAAGTTCGGCGGCAAATAGTGATGATTCATCGCCACCAGCACCGGCTCTGATTTCGATAATGACATTTTTGCTGTCTCTAGGATCTTGGGGCATTAGGGCTCGTTTTATTTCATCTTGAAGTTTTTCTGCCTTTGGTTTTAAAATGGTTATTTCTTCTTGAGCTAATTCAGCTAGATCAGCATCTGTGTTGCCTTTTAGTGCTTCTTCGGTGTCGAGAAGATCTGCTTGAATTCTTTCAAGTTGAATAATGAGGTCGAAAGTTGGTTTTAATTCTGCGTGTTCAGTCGAAATAGTTCTTAATTTTTCGGGATTAGAAACGATGTCAGGTGATTGTAGCTGACGTTCTAAAGCTAAAAATTTTTCTTTTAATTGTTGGATTTGGTCTTGCATAAAATTAAGTTATCAGTTTAGAGGGAAAAGTTGTCAGTATTTTGATTATGATTCAATCATAACAAAAAACCAGCTGGAACCATAGTTCTGAGAAAGCTGGCTATATGTATAGTTATTTTTCGGTTGAAGGTTTGGTTGTTTTAGCCTTGGCCTTTCCTTTGGCTTGAAGTTTTTCACGTTTACTTCTGTTGCTATCTTTCTTTGCTTCAGATTTGGCCATTCTAGCTTTGAATTTATCAACCACACCGGCGGTGTCAACCAGTTTTTGTTGACCGGTATAAAATGGGTGGCATAAGTGACAAAGTTCGATGTCAATTTTTTCTTTGGTTGATCCAACAACAAATTCATTACCGCAAGCGCAGGTAATTTTTGCTTCTTTATAATATGTTGGGTGAGTATCAGTTTTCATAAGTAAAATTAGTTTAATTTGTAAGTATATTCTATCATCAATGAGATAATTTTGCAAGGGTGGAAAAGTTAGTTGGTTTAATTGTACTTAAATTAGGTAAAAAAACGAATTCATAATGAATTGCTTTTGTAGCTTTCGTAAAATAATTGTATAATATATTGAGTAAGGGTTAAGGAGTAAATAGTAAGGAGTAAAGAGTAAATAGTAAATAGGAAAGAGTAAAGAGTAAAGAGGAAAGAGGAATTAGCTGTCGGTTATTTGTGAATTAGAATAAAAATATTAAAAATAAAGTGAATTTATGAAAAAAAATTTTTTGCTAAAAGGAGCGGTTTGGGGAATAATTTTGGGTACGGTTGGCGGGTATCTTTTTAACTCAAAAAGCGGTAAACAAAATAGAACAAAAATGAAAGCAGCGGCTGATAAGCTGGCGAAGAGATTGACTTTGGAGTTGGATCAGGTGTCTGATGTCACAAAAAAACATTATGATGGAATGGTGAATAAGGTTATTACCGATCTGAAACAAGACAAAGCGATGAGTAAGGAGGCCTGGGATGAGGTGTCCAAAGAATTAAAAAGTCGCTGGAAAGTGGTGCATGGTGAAGTTAAAAAAGCGGTTGTTACAAAAGTAAGAAAGAAAATTGCGCCAAAGAAAAAGAAAAAATAATTTGGAGTTTAAAAGGCTCAGTGTATAGTTTTACACTGAGTTTTATTTGGATGTTGTGGGGATAAGTTTTTAGTTTAGTCCAATAATACCCTCCTTCTTGAGTTTGTGGTTATATAGTAGTTTAATGTTTTAAAGTTTATAAGTTAAATTTTGCATGTATGAATTTTTTTCATAACTATATCCCAAAGCCGGTTTTATTTTCAATCGGGCTATTTGAAATACATTGGTATGGTCTTTTGATGGTGGTTGGTGGACTGCTTGGGTTGTATTGGGTTTGGGTTTTATTTAACAAATATAAAATTAAAGAGAGCGAACTGTGGGATCTGGTTTTGTACTGGGTGGTGTTCGCAATTGTTGGAGCTAGAATCTATTATGTGTTGTATGCTTGGGATTATTATCGAGAAAATTTGTTGGACGTGTTTAAAATTTGGGAGGGTGGTTTGGCTGTCCATGGTGTAATGATCGGCGGATTCTTGGCGACGTATATTTTTTGTCGGCAACGGAAATTAAAATTTTGGCTGGTGGCAGATATTGTGGTGGTTGGTTTGGCGTTTGGTCAGATTATTGGTCGCTGGGGAAATTATTTTAATCAAGAAATTTTTGGTAAACCAACGGGGCTTCCTTGGGGAATTCCAATTGAGTTTCAAAATCGTCCGGGATTGTTTAAAAATTATGATTATTTTCATCCAACGGTTTTGTATGAGAGTTTGCTCAGTATTTTTAATTTTTTAATTTTGTGGTTGGCGCATCAGTGGAGATTGGTGCGGGAAAAATATTTGCCAGAAGGCGTGATTTTTTGGAGTTATATTTTTATTTATTCATGGATCCGTTTTGGTCTGGAATTATATCGTTTGGATTATAGCCCATTGGTGTTTGGGCTGCGTTGGGCGCAACTGTTTAGTGCTTTTTTGATAATTTTTTCTGGAATAATGATTGGTTATTTTTATCGCAAAAAAAAGTAAAAAATTTTTTCACAAAGTTGGGGATAAATGGTTCAATTTGTTGTCGTTTATTGCTATAATAGGATTAACTTATTCAAGTGCAAAGATGATGTAGGTAAACTATGGTTATTAATAAAAAAAGGTTGGTAATATTAACCACTTTATTGCTTATTTTTGTAATTGGAATAAGTTTTTTTCTTTTAAATAAAAGTGAGGCAGTCGTTTCAAATGGGTCTAATGCGGTCAATGTGATCGGCCAATATGGAGATGGTGGGGCGGTTGATTATACCAAGGCTGGAGCTAATAATGGCCCAAATAAAGAGGGTTTTAATACACCAAATGGGTTTATTGTTGATGGTCAAGATAATTTGGCTTTTGTGATTGATCAGGCGAATAATAGGATTTTGGTTCATCAGCTTGATGCAGCGAACCTGTTTACGGATTATGAAGCTGATTATGTTTTGGGGCAGGCAGATTTTAGCTCCAATGATGAGGCCGTGACGGCCAGTCAGTCTAATTTTTCCAACCCGAGTGGATTGGCTGTGGATCCGGGTGGAAGTCGACTTTTTGTCTCGGATTCCGGATTTAATCGAATTTTGATTTTTGATGTAGGTACAATGTCAGATAATATGACTGCTACTTATGTTCTTGGTCAAGCTGATTTTGTCAGTTCGGATGCTGCAACGACTCAAGCCGGGCTAAGTGCTCCTGAAGGGCTTTATTATGATGAAACTTCTGGTTTGCTATATGTGGCTGATAAAACAAACAATCGTGTTTTGATTTATGACGCAACTTATGGTTTGGTGTCTGATGGAATGAATTCCAGTTATGTTTTGGGTCAAGCGGATTTTGTGACCTCTACGGCTGCGACCACTACTGTTGGTTTGTCCGGTCCGACAGATGTGTCATATTATGATGCGAATGATCATTTATTTATTGCGGATGAAGTCAATAATCGTATTATAATTCATTCAATTACTCTTGAGGCTCCTTTAATTGACGGCAGAACGGCTGATAAGGTGTTTGGGCAGAGTGATTTTGTTTCGGCTGGTAGTGGTAGCGGTGCGGCTCAATTTAGTTCACCGTTTAGTGTCTCTGTAGATGCCTCAAATGATCGTTTGATGGTGGCTGATTATGATAATAACAGAATTCAATCTTTTGATATAACCGCAATTGATAATAATGAAAATGCGGCCAATTCTTTGACCAGTTTAACCACGAAGTCGTTGTACTATTATTCTGGTGCGCAAGCTATTTTTGCTAGTGAACTCAATGAGCACCGAGTGGCAAAATATGATGCGATTGTTTTGACTCCAGGCGAAAGTCCAATTGAAGTAATTGGTCAGGTTGATGGTGCTGGTGATGATATTATTAGTACGGACAACGGAGTGAATAATGGAGCCAATAAAAAGGGTTTTAGTACGGTTAATGGGGTAGCGGTTGATACGACAGGTCATCGATTGTTTGTTAGTGATAAAGATAATGATCGAGTTTTGGTTTATAATTTGGATGCGAACGATGAGTTGGTTGATTATACTCCGGATAATATTTTGGGTAAAACGGATTTTTATGATGCCAGTCAAACGGATGTTGCCGGTTTAACTCCGGAGAATAATATTACTCAACCGGGTGCTTTGGTATATGATCCAAACAACAGTTATTTGTTTGTGGCGGATGATAAACGAGTTTTGGTGTTTGATGTGGCTTCAATTACGGATGGTGAGGCGGCGATTAATGTTTTGTGTCAGGTTGATTTTGCTAGCCAAGTTTCAATTACAGCTCAAGGTGGGGTGACTAGTGTTGATGGTCTTGCTTTGAATACTACTGATAATTTGTTATTTGTATCAAATGGAACCAGTAATCGGGTTTTGGTTTTTGATGTTTCAAGTATTTCAGACGGAGAAAATGCCATTAATGTCTTGGGGCAGGGAGGTTTTGGGGACAATGGAGCGGTTACAACTCAGGCTGGATTAAGTGGAAATAAGACGGTGGCATATGACAGTGCTAATGATTATTTGTTTGTAGCGGATACTACCAATAATCGGGTAATCGTCTATGATGTTTCAACTATCGCGAATGGTGAGGACGCGGTGGCCGTTTTAGGTCAGTCTAATTATACCGGTTCTACAGCGGGAACAGATCAAAATTCTTTGAGTGCACCATCTGGATTGAGTGTGGATGCTGTCAATAAAATTTTGCATGTAGCTGATGCCAGCAATAATCGAGTTGTTACTTTTGATGTGGCGACAGTCTCGAATGGTGAATTGGCGAAAAATGTTTTAGGTCAGAGTGGTTTCGCGACTGCTACAGCGGCGACATCTCAGGCTGGGTTGGAATCTCCAAACATTACTGCGTACAATAGTGGCAGTGAGAGGTTGTTTGTGGGTGACTTAACGAATAATCGTATCATGGTTTTTGATGTTTCTGAAACAACCAATACAGCCCCAACCGCACCGTCTTTGAGTTCACCGGCGAATACTGCGACTGAAATTTCAGTTAATCCAACTATTCAGTTCTCAACCACCGATGTTGATTCTGATAAATTGTTTTATGAGTTGGAATTGGCAAGTGCTGAGGAATTTTATACTGTTTTGCACCGCTATAGTCTCAAAGATAGAGATTTGGGTTGGTCTCAATACGGTCCATACGCTTCCGGTGCCAGTGCTTCTTTTACTTTGCCGAATGGAGATTCTCTTTCAACCAATGCAACTTATTATTGGCGGGTAAGAGCGATTGACGCAAATGGAGCTTATTCAAGTTATAGTTCGGTGAGAAGTTTTACTACGGTGGCTCATAGTCTAGATGTTAATTACGTCGATGATTTTGATACTTCGACCAATTTGGATACAACAAATACAACTGCGTATTATTATGATAAGCATAAAATTTCAATCCCAGCTTCAAATACAATTGGCTCACAATCATCAGTTCTCGGAGCGGGTAAAACGGCGGCGATCGTCGCTTTTGATGCTGACAGCGATGGTGATATTGATATGGCTGTCAAAAATGTTACGGGGGTAAATAGTAGTGTTTATTTGAATAATGGTAGCGGAACTTTTTCAGGCGCTGGGGGTGGGACGTTGAATGATTTGAGTGCCGCGACCAATTTTAAGGAATATTTGTTTGCAGTAGATGTTGATTTGGATGGAAATATCGATGTGCTTGATCGGGGTGGTTACGTGTATGCCAACGATGGTGCCGGTACTTTTACGGCCAGTGATGCTCCACGGGTTGGAGCTGTTGGTGATTTGAACAATGATGGGTATATCGACTTGATTGAACCAAAGCAGGCGGCTGATGAAAAGACATATTTATATATTAATGATGGTGACGGTAATTTTAATGCTTTATCGCCAAATCCTTTTGATGCTCTAACTTCAAACTCTGTAGATGAGGTTTATATTTTGGATATTAACAATGATAGTTGGATGGATGTGGTGACCAATAATACCAATGGTACCAGTAATTTATTTTTGAATGATGGCGATTTAACTTTTACTTCTAGCACACCATGGGCAGCGTTGGTTCTAACTAATATGGAATTTACTGATTTGGATGGAGATGGTGATGTGGATTTGTTTGGTTATATTTCTGGGACTGGATTTGGTACTTGGTTGAGTGATGGTAAAGGATTGTTCTCATCAAGAACGGCCGTGTCAGGGAATTGTAAGGCATATAATTTGCATTCAGCTGATATTGATACTGATGGTGATCAGGATATTGTTTGTGCCGGAGGTAATGGAGATTCACAAAATTATTATTGGCGAAATAAAGGTGATGGTACTTTTGAAACTGAAACTGCTGCATTTGGTACCGCGGGAACTTCAACTATTATTACGGCAGATGTGGATGGTGATGGTGATTTAGATTTTTTGGTGGGTAATGGCGATGGTGGTGAAGATCCGGTAGTAACCACACAAAATTATTTATATACAACCAGTGGTGGTCGAGGAATTGTAAAAACGACGTTGGACGCGGATGTAAATGTTCGTGGAGCTTTTGATTCTGACAATGACGGTGATATTGATTTGTATGTAACAACAACTTCAAATGATACTGGAGTGCTATGGATAAATGATGGTGATCAAGCTTATACAGTCCAAACCGGATTTTCTGATTATGTTTATGATGTGGCAACTGTGGATGTTGATAATGATGGGGATCTGGATTTGGTTGAGGCGGGTGTTGGCACAAGAGATCAGTTATGGATAAATAATGGTTCAAATAGTTTCACCAGTTTGGGCGCTGTCTTCGGTTCAAACGCTTATGACACAGAGTATATTCGTTCCGGCGATTTGAACAACGATGGGTATTTGGATTTTTTGTTCCTTTATTCAGAGCAGATTCCGGAAATTTGTCTCAATGATGGTGACGGTACGACTTATACTTGTGCAAATGTTGATACTTCGGTAACTGATACAAGGATGGGGGCTGATTTTGCTGATGTAAATAATGATGGCATACTTGATTTGTTTATAAATTATACTTCGGATGTAGTAACTCTTTATACCGGTGACGGTGATGGAACCTTTACCAGCTCGGTAACTTTTTCGTCTGATAATGGCCGGTTCGGTGTTGGTGACTTGGATGGAGATGGTGATGTGGATGTCTTGATGGGTATTGGATCGCTAACTTCATATTTAAATAATGGCTCGGGTACTTTTACCTCGGATGTAATTTTGGCTTCATGCAATAATAGAGGATATCAGTTATCTGATCTTGATGGTGATGGTGATTTGGATGTTGTTGTGGCTTGTGGTTCCACGGGCTCAGAAATTTGGGAAAATCATGGACACATGAGTTTTGTCAAGCAAGCGGCATTGATTGCGGATGGTGGGCAGGCGGTTAATTTTCTTTTTTCTGATTATGACTTAGATGGTGATGTGGATCTTTGGTCAATTCATGATGCGGATGGTGATGAGACCGGTTATCGATTTGATCAGGAGCAAACATATACCGCCAGTACGGATTACAATGTATTTTCTGGCACCATTGATACTATCGCTGGCGGAAATCTTTTCCGATCAGCTGAGATTATTTCAGATGATTATACTCCTAGCGGTGCGAGTATAGCTTATTATCTATCAACTCAGTCCGCCACTCATAGTTTGACTGCACATAACACTGGTGTCTCAAGTGATTTATACGCAACTCAAATATTTGGAGCTATAGGGAATGCTGTTTATGGTACGGCTTTGGGTGATGGTGGCAGTTTTCGATATACTGAAGATAGCGGTGATTCTTGGATTGATTATTCTTATGTGTCAGGTGATTTTGTTTCTGGTGTTCTTGAGTCAATTTATGATTCAATTGAGGTAGATGAGAGTACTGGGAGTCTTTATGTTGGTTCGGGAGGGTTTATTTATGATGATGAAACTGCAAAATCAGAAGTTTGTTTGACTGATGGGGCAAGGTTAGTTTCTAATGATTTAAATGATCTTTCTTCATATTCTGTAGGATCGAATACCATTGTTTATGCTGCTGGAGATAGTGGAGTGGTTGTTCGTCTTAATCTCGCAAGTTATCCGACGGTTTCATGTTCTGCTTTATCAACAGGCGTGAGTGTAAATTTGAATGGTTCGGATATTATTGCTGGAGATCAAACTGATATTGTGGTTGTCGGTGATAAGCCGGATGCAGGTAACGGTACAATTTTGACGTCGGTTAATAGTGGTGGTAGCTGGACATCCAGAGTGAGCGGAGTGGCTCAAAATTTGAATGATGTAGCCGCTGATCAAGCATCAAATTTGATAATTGCGGTCGGTGATAATGGTACTATATTAAAATCAACTGATGCCGGAGTCAATTGGACCGCTAAAACTTCTGGCACCGCACAAAATATCAATGCTGTGGCGTTGAAATTTGAGGATTCGACTGAAGTTTGGGCGGCGGCGGAGAATGATACAATTTTACTTAGTAGTGATTCTGGTGATACATGGACGGTTTTAAATACTACTTCGGGTGTCTCGTGGAATGATATCGAGGAAAAACAAGGAGCGGTTTTTGTGGTTGGTGATTCTGGGAAAATGGTTACGTATGACGGTTATGGTACTCCTTGGGAGGGACCGATCGTTAATGAATCATTGCATAGTTTTTCTACTCCTGGAGCATTGCTGCAATGGAAAGCGGTTATGAGTACTACTGATGTTAATAATCCACCAGTGATTAGAGATTTGAGCATTGATTATAATAGTACAGCACCAGCTTCACCGGTTCAAAATACGCCGGAAAATACGCCGGACAATAATCCTCCAGCAGAACCATTGGTGGGAGCAACCCAGGTTTTGACTTCAGATTCAATTCAGTGGACCTTTATTGATAATTCAAATAATGAGCAAGGGTTTAGATTGTATGATGTGGATGGAGTGCTTATTTCTCAGGTAGATACTGCTGGATTGGCTTTTATTACTGAAAATATGTTGACTGCAAATACTCAGTACAATCGGTTTATATCGGCTTTTAACGATAATGGTGAGAGTGCGTTGGTTGATTTGGGAATTTTTTATACTTTGGCGGCTAAGCCGATTATTGGAAGTATTTATGTTACAGATGAAAATTCCGTAAATATTGAGTTTAGTGAAAATGGAAATCCAGCGGAGACTCTTTATGCTATTTATGAATCGACTACAAGTCAATGGGTCCAAATAAATGGTAAGCTTGGTGCAACTCGGTTTGATCGAACATATGATTCTTGGGTTGATAATGGCGTAACTGCTGTATTGGATTTGACGAATGGGCAAACTTATACGTTTTCGATTGTCGCCAAAAATGGAGTGGGTGAAGATACTGAGTATTCAACTGCTTTTACCATTGAGGTGGTTAAGCCTGCGGGTGCAAGTGTCGTGATCAGTAAAAAAGTTGGAATTAATGTTACCGATGATGATGTTTTTGCTCAAGGAGTTTTCTTTGGAACCCCGGTGTATGCCTATGGTGGTAAGGCTCAATTGCTCAAGACGTTGCCGTTTTATTCTGAGGTGGCAAATGGTTATTTGGTTGGTTCAATATTGTTTTTGATAATATTTATTATCGGTTTGATTTTCAATTCTTCAGATCATTGTGATTTGTCGGAAAAATTAAGACGGTTGAAGCACACACCAAAGATTGTTCTTAAGGATTGGCGGTCAAAACACGGTGATGAGGTTTATGATATTTTAAATAATAAAGAGGCTCCGAAAATCGGGGAAAAATATAAAAAGCATCATCGTTTATATCGATATACCAGTTTGACCATGATTTGTTTGGCCATTGGTATTGCTCTAAAGATTATTATAGTAGGGGCTATATTTATTTTGGTTTATACAAATTTGGGCGTTCAAGCATTTATCAATCAAAGTGGAGAACCGGTGTATTCAGGCGATGAATTGGTTTATCATGTTGATTTTGTTAATAATGGTCAAAGTGCAGCTGAAAACTTGGTGATTTCAGATAATATTCCAGCAGGCGTCTCATATATTACCGGTAGTGTAAATCTGACCGGTAGTGGGCAGTCAGATGTCGTTGGCGATGACAAGTGTAGCGTGACCAGCGGTAATGTTGTTTGTGAAATCACGTCTTTGGGCGTTGGCGGTAGCGGATATATTGAATTTCAGACATTGGTCACTGGTGCGGTTGAAGATACTATTGTAAATTTGGCCAGTGCAACTTACAAGACTCTCGATTTACCAAGATCGTCAAACTCTGTTTCAAATCAAATTCAAGAAAAGCCAATACCTGCATGTAGTGATGGTGTTGATAATGATGGTGATAATTTGGCTGATTATCCGTTTGATTATGGCTGTACTGATGAGAGCGACGATACAGAAAATTCAGATATTTTTGTGGCTCGAGGATTGATTGTGGATATCAATGTCAGTGGAGATTGGAGATATGTAAATATGATGGAAACTGGTGTTTCTAGGTTTATTCATCGAAGCTCTTCTCATAAAGTAACTTTGGTTAATGCAGATAAAACCGGGAATAAAGCAACATTGAAGATTGAAAGTGATCCGATTACAGTAGATGTTTCTACTGGGACAACCGTGTTGGTTGATTCTGATGGTAATGGAATAAAAGATTTGAATCTTACAGTTTTGGCTGTAATTAGTGAAGAACAAGCTGTTGTTGGTTTACAAGCGGTGACGGAACAGGTATATCAATGTAATGACAAAAAGGATAACGATGCGGATTCTTTGATTGATTATCCACAGGATCCAGGATGTAGTTCTTTGACTGATAACGATGAATACAATGCTCCCAAAATACCAAAACCGGAAATTCCAAAGCCTGATGTTCCTAAACCAGAGGTGCCAACAGTTCCAACACCGCCAGAAGAAACAACGACCGAGTCTGGTGGTGGTACAGCTGTGTATGAGTGTAGTGATGGCATTGATAATGATGGTGATGGGTTGTTTGATTATCCAGAGGATACTGGATGCTCTGATGTGTCTGATACTAGCGAGATTGATGAATTGATTCCCGATAAGACTGTGGTTGCAATTGAAGATGTTATCAAAAGTATTGATAAAGAGTTGGAATCCTTGGATGAACAGATTGCTGTAGCTAATTCTACTATGGAAAGTGTTTCATTAAATATTCAAAAAACAACAAAACAAATTCAGAAAGTTTCCGTTCAAACAGCGGAGACGGTCGTAAAATCAGTTCAATTTGTTAATGAAAAGGTGTTGAATGATCCAAGGGTTGAAGCTGTAACATCAGAGGTTGCGATACCGACAATGATTACCTTCACTGCGGTTGGAGCTGTCAATGTGGCTACGGCGACTGCGTCTGCCGGTGCCGGTGCGGTTGGTGGTTTGGGTATGCTGTCATATTTGCAATATTTTGCTATTCAGCCACTGCTTCTTTTCACTCGGAAAAAACGAGAGCGTTGGGGTGTGATTTATGATTCAATTACCAAAAAGCCAATTCCATTAGCGATTGTTCGTATTTATGATAAAAATACCGGACGATTGATCAGAACAAAGGTTTCTGACAAAAATGGGCGTTATCAGTTTATTGTTGATTCCGGCGAGTATTATATTGAGGTATCAAAGGATCAGTACAAGTTCCCGTCTGAGATTTTGTATGGTCAAAAACAAGATGATAAATACTACGGATTGTATTATGGGCATACTATTGTGGCTGATGAAAAGTTGGTATTAAATTATAATGTACCGGTTGACCCCGATAAAAAAGCCAAGGCTCCGGCCAAAGAAATTAGATCAAAGATATTTAAACAAACTCAGTATGTATTCTCAATGGTTGGGCCGATTGGAGCGCTGATTTCATTGATCGTAGAACCAGCATGGTGGGTAGCGGTTTTATTGATTGTTCAGTTGTTCCTTATTTATTCATTTAGAAAAGTGGCGATTCCGGCAAAACTCAAAAACTGGGGTGTTGTGGTTGATCAGCAATCTGGCAAGCCAATCAATAGAGCGGTGGTGAGAATCTTTGATGCAAAATATAATAAATTACTTGAGAGCCAGATCACCGGTAGAAAGGGACGGTATGGTTTCTTGGTAACAAAGAATGAATATTATTTGACTGTGACTAAAGATGGTTATGGACAATATAAGTCAGAAAATATTCCGGTGGTTGATGAAGAAGGCGGTTTGATCACCAAAACAGTGGAGTTGAAAAAAGGGATGATTGCCCCGCCACAAGATGATGCGACGAGTGATGAATCGATGGCGCCAATTGAAAAAAAGATTGAAACAACAGCGCCTCAAGGTGAGAAAGAAGTGGAGTAGTATGATAGAAAAATATCAAGCATATATTGTGTATTTGCCTCTAGTAATAGTAATATTGCTAGGGGTTTTGATTTGGCGCAACTGGTCTGCTAATTTTACTTGGAAGCGTATGAATGAGAGCGTTCGTAAACAAGAGCGAGTGAATTTGTCACCAGATACAAATATTCGAACCGCTTTTATTGTGATCGTTATTTTTCTTTTGGTTATCGGTATGTTTTGGTCGGGCATTTCAAGAATATTAATGCTTCAGTTTGTGTTTGGAATTTTGATGGTTTACTTACTGTTAGAATTATTTTATCGTCGAATAAAAGATGAGGGTGATAAGGTGATTAGAGTCTTGTTGGTTTTTGTGGTAGGCGTTGGATTGTTGATATATTCTTTGTGGCATGGGTTTGGAACCGTTGATGATGTGGAAATAAATGTGGCACTGGTTGAAGTTGAGATGGATGTAAGTAATGATTCATATGTTGATTCAAAAATTCAAACTAATAATGAAGAGTTTTTTGTAGAGGGGGATGTGTATTTAATCTCTCCACAAGGAGATGAGGTTTTTATTGGTACGGTTGGAGATTATACGACTCGAGACCAGGCTGATGATGGTTGGACTCATTTTTCTTTTGATATTTCACAGTATGTTACTCCTAATGTGCCATTGGAAGCCGGAATATTACAAATCAGATATTATGACGGGCAGGGATGTTTGCATGTAAGAAATGTTGTTGCCAGAATGAATATTATTAAAGGATATTATTTGTCTACGCCCGATTTGGATGCTCAGGTGCTCTGTGTTGATGATAAGGATACTCGATATTTGGAATATAAAATTGATCTTGATACTCATGATGCAATTCTAGTGGATTAATTTATTCCATGTATGTAAAAAAAAAGAGACCCAGAGGTCTCATTTTTTTATATATTGGTTGAAATGTTCCACATAAATTGAAACCAGTTTTTCATTGAAGCGACTATTTCTGAATGTTCAATTAAGGTGGCGTATGGATATTTGCCGGAGAAGAATACTACTTTGTCTTTGACAATCCAGACGGAGAATGTCGCATCAATGCCTTCCGGCAGTATTTTGATAATGATTGGTTGATCTTTGGAGAAAGATCTGATATACTGGTCGGTTCCAAATGGAATCAGAGTTTTGGTCTGAATATTTTTTTCTCGTTTTAATTTTAGCATTAATTTGTGTTTTTCCTCGTGGACAATCTGTTGGTAGTTTTTAGCTTCAGGATTATCCCAAGTAAGAATTTCATCGCCTTTTCTAAGTTGGGATAAGGTTTTTACAATAAGATGTTGAATCGTTTTTTCTGAGTCATAAATTTCCGTTTGAGGTTTTTTTTCAATAGTCCGATAAAAGTTCTTGAGTTCTTGACTAAGTTTTTCAGTTATTTCCAAGTGAGCTTTTACCTGACTGGTCAAGACTTGAGGATCTTCAATCCAGTAAAGTTGTTTGCCTTTTTGTCTGTGAGAGGTGACTAGGCCTTGTTTTTCAAGACGTTCTAAAATACTGGCCACTGTGGTACGAGGTAGGTCACAGTGATAGGCGATATCGCTGATTTTGGCCTCACCAACTTGTAGGTTACTGAGGTAAACTTTGGCTTCTTGAGATTTTAGGCCAAATTGTTTAAGGAGTGATTTTAAGTTATTCATATTGTTACGACGAGATAATTCGTCAATATTTACGTGATTTTTTATCTAAAATAACACAATACTTAGGTATTGTAACAATAAAGTGACGACTTGTCAAGTTGTTTGTTGCAACTTTTGATATATTTAATGTAGGAGTTCTTTACAATTATAGAGATTGAGATAATTAAGAGATTTGAGATTTAGTGGATAGTGCAGGGACGCGAAATAATAGTTAGTAAAAAAACGAAATAGTAATTAGGACTAGGAATAACATACCGGAAACAGAGGGAGGACAACATGAACAAGGAAATCGCAGTTTATCCGGGAAATTTTGATCCGTTCACCATTGGTCACGCAGAAGTGGTCAAGCGAGCGGTCGCGACTGGTAAGTTTGGAAAAGTGGTGATTTTGGTCACCATGATTCGAGAGTCCTGGTTTGACGCTGAAGCCAAGGTCGCGATGGTCAAGTCTTATGACTTGCCGTGGGATCAGGTTGATGTGGTGGTTTATCACGAACCGTCTGATGCTAGGTGGCCACGTGAAAACGTGGTGATTTTACGTGGGGTTCGTGATGAACATGACGTAGAGTTTGAAGCTGAAGTCAAAGGACAGATCACGGCAGTGACTGGCTATGATCAGTTTTTTTACATTGAATGTCGTGAAGACAAGTGGCAGATTTCTTCTTCTGCTATTCGCAAGTCAGTGACTGAGTGTAATTTGATGGGACTCAAGGATAAGGTGACGCCCAAGGTCGTTACTTATTTGTTGGAAAAAGTTTTGAAGGCTAAGCTTTACATTGTGGTTGGTAGACCGGCATCAGGCAAGTCTACAATTTGTAATCGACTGGAAAAAATGTTTGAAATTGGTGTGATCAAGATTGATGATGTGGCCAAGGAATTTCGACACGAGTTGGTGGCTCACTTTGGGACAGAAGATTTGTTTGACTTGATGGAAGATCATGAGGATGAGTTCACGTCTATTCTTGGTCCGAGAATTATTGAGAGATTAGAGTACATGTTGCGAGAAATGACAGGCAAGCACGAAGTGATTTTGGTGGAGTGTGCGTATGCCATGAAGTATTCTTATTCCAAGTTTTTGGGTGAGCAGATTGTTTATGTCGCGTGTACTGAAGAAACAGCCAGACGGCGGAATAAAGGCCGGGGTACACCATATCTGACAAAATTCAATAAAGATATTCCTGATGAAGGGGAAATGAGACAGCTTGCTTCTGAAGATCGGTTGACATTGATTGTGTTTGAAAATGATGAGGATGATTTTGATGATTCAAAACTGAGGTTTTGGTATGATTTGCTCACGTTCATACCGGTTGATTTTCTGGCTTCAAGCTGTTAAGTTGGTTTAGTTATAACACAAGAGGAGGATATGCTATGAGAATCAGACCTTTGGGGCTCAGTGATTCATTTTCTCGATCTGGTAGAGGTTTTCCAAGCTTTTTGTTTGCAAATCAAAACGGGCATGCAATGATTGATGTACCCCCTGATTTTATGGAGCGCTTGTTTGCTTTAGGATTGAATCCTTTGGATATCTCAGAGCTTTATATCACGCATTTTCATGATGATCACGTAGGTGGTCTTAGACGGTTTTTGGAATTTAGGTATATTGCTCAGAAGAATCAGGAAAGATTTACTTTTGGCGGATATTTGCGGCTGGGACAGGAATTGAAACATTTGGATATATGTTGTCCATCGGATGGGTCAGTGCAGTTTTTGCAGCTGCTTGGCTGGGTAGCTAGAGAAAATCGGTTTGATACGACCATACATGTTATAGATTTTAATTCGCAGATTGGAATGCTTAGTCCGGCACTTGGAGATATTAAGGTTTTTGCTCAGCCGAGCAAGCATAGTGTTTCTTGTGTAGGTTACAAATTGAATGATCAGGTTGTGATTAGTGGCGATACGGCTTATGATGAGGGATATATTAAATGGCTTAGTGATGTTCGATTAATTTTTTGTGAATTTGGTTTTGCCGGACCTCATATGAAAGTGGAAGATATTCAAAAAATTTCTTTAGATGTTAGGCGCAAGATGCGGATGTATCATGTACCTGATCCGGTTTATGAAAATTGGGATAACTTGGATTTGGGTGTAGCCTTGGCCAAACTTCGCTGGTATGAAGAAGGAAAAGATTTTTAAGAGTTATCAATGATAGCTCTTTTTTGTTTTAAAAAGAAAAAAGACTGCATGTTTACAGTCTTTGAAGTTTAATAAGATTTGACGGGCAAGAAAGGTGTCGCGTGGATGAAGTTTTTACCTTGGAAGGTAGCAAAGGCACCCTTAGCTGTTTCACAGTAAAAATCAGTTTCATCTGCCGAAGGCTGAAGTTCAGAGTCAGGCTTGACTACGTAGATAGTGCTATTACCATTACGGCTATGCCATTCATGTCCGCGTGCAGTTCGAACTTGACTGAAGCTCAGCTTCTTGGCCTTCTGCTTATCAACTTGACGCTCAGCTCGGGCTTTCTCTTTTTCATAGGCAGCAATTTCGTCAGTGTGCCGATAGCGATAAAGCTGTTCTTCAGTTGGTGGAGCAAATTCTTCGAGGTCAACTTGATCAAGCTGATCTTTGTCAGTCAAAACAATAGCTTTGGTAGTATTCAATTGAATCTTGATGGTTGAGTCAGTACAGTCCGCTACGAGCTCGGCGATCATCTGGTCTCCCAGAGTGGATCGGAGGATGACGATGTGGTCTTCCCCTCTGGCTCGATAAGGTTCTTCAAACTCATTTGACTCACATTGACAAGGAGTCTGTCCGGTGTGAAGTTTGACCTGGTTGAACTCATGTTCACAGACTGGACACATGAAATACCAATCTCTAAGGTGTTGATTGAGCAAGTCTTGATGAGTTTTTTTCTGCTGGTCCAGTACTTGATGAGATCGAGCGATACTGGTCAGACGGCTGACGGTTGAAGCGGATTTTTCCAGGGTTTCTTCCATGAGATAGTTAATGCCATATTTGGTGATCTCATCTATCTCACCTAGAGTATAACGCTTGAGAGTCTGCCAATCATCTCGATCACGATAGCTCGGGAGATTTGAGTCAAGCAGTGAAATGATTTCTGGAGTCAGTAGTGCTCTGGCTTTTTCCTGCCCAGCTTGAATCTTGATTAGTTTTTCTGTTTCTTGTTCTGCAAGACGCTCTGCTTGACGTTTACGTTCTTCATAAACTTCAGCGTATTCGATTTTGAGCTGTTCAGCGGTCGCGACGACACAGGCAACAATCAAGCTTCGGTTGTGTTCAGCGTTGAACGGGTTGTAATCCTCATGGCGAAATAGTTGTCTGAAGCAGAGGGTGAAAATGAGAACAGCTTTTTTGTAATAATCCGCGCCCCAATTCCAACCACCAACCGATTTGTACTGACTTTCAATCCAGCTGATCAGAATACTTCTGGTTGCCAGCGCCAAGTTTTCGATTTGATCACGCTTGAGGTAGGGGAGCAGGTCTGACAGGTTGATGATCTTGTCGTCAATACCAACCGGAATGATTTGGTTGAATCGATAGCGAACTGTCACCGTGAATTGGAATGACTCAGTGTCAATTTTGATTTCATCAAGGTTGACATCAGGTCGACTCAGGTGCGGAGCCACTTCATCGATCCATTCGAGCTTGTATGGACCAACATGATCCATGTATGTCTGCTGTTCTTCGTATTCTCGGGCATGTCCCTTCTTTTCGATTTTGGCAGCCATGAGAAAACGTTCAGGCGAATCATGCATAACAGAGCCTTTGTGACGACGAACAGAGCCCGTTTTGGGATGTTTGTAGTCCTTGGGGCCAGAGGCTTCCATCGCATTTTGAGCAAAGGCGGCCAGGACGCATTTGTGAATAGTATCAGCATCAAGGCCAGAGACAATGTCTTGCCCTTCTTCAGGAATAGGGACATTGATTCCGATGTCAGCGAGGAAATCACAGATTTGGTCTGAGATTTGGTCTACTTCAAACAAAGCGCGGTGATGCAGGAAGTGTTCTCGGCACCACAGCTTTTGGGTTGCTTCATTCGGTTGACGATCCCAGAGACGGAAGATCTTGAGGTAGGTCATAAAGTCAGACCGCTGGTCTTGAACTAGACGCCAGGCAGCCTCAGCCTTGGGACGAGCATCTTCCTTGGCGTAGACATAAACTTGACGACCGGATGAGAGGAAACCAGCCAGGATGGTAGCTTCCATCAAGCAGTCGTATTTTTCAGCGGTCAGGACCAATTTGGCAATACGAGGTTCCAAAGGTAGGAGAGCCATTTGGCGACCGAGGTCGGTCAAGTTGCGGTTCTGATCAATGGCCCCAAGCTCAAGTAGCAGTTCGAGAGTGTCCAGTACTCGTTGATGATCCGGCGGATCGAGGAATGGGAATTCTTCGATGTCTTTTTCACCAATGGAGATCAAGTGAAGCAGAACGTTTTCAAGCGAACTGCGATGAATTTCTGGTTCGGTGTAGACTGGCCGGGAGTGAAAACTGTCTTCAGTATAAAGTGCAAAGTATTCACCCGGACAGACTCGACCGGTACGGCCAAGACGTTGTTTGCAACCAGACTGAGAGTGGGGAACTACTTGGAGAGATGAGACCAGGTGGCCACTAAAAGTTGGTACCAGCTCAGTCTGCTTGACCAAGCCAGAGTCAATAACGGCTACGATACCATCAGGAGTAACAGATGTTTCTCCCACATTGGTTGAGACGATTACTCGTCTTTCAGAGATTTGATCCAGACATTCATTTTGCTTTTCGATATTCATGCTACCATGAAGGGGGAAGAAACGCAGACCATGGATCTTCTTTTTTTTGATCTCGTCGATAACCCAGTTGATTTCTTTGACACCGGGGACAAAGATCATGATGTCACCGTCCGGTCGACTGTCACAGAGATACTGGACGCGACGAACAATGGCCTCCACATATTCTGGCGGAGCAATGATTACTTGGCCATGGATGTCCCGGATTTTTCTCTGATTGAAATCGTAGTCGCGGGGACTAAAGTGAGTGGCGACCGGGAAATTGAAACCAGCGACTTTGACAATTGGGGCACCATCAAAGTAGTCAGAGAATTTCTGAGTATCGATAGTAGCGGAAGCTACAACCACTTTGAGTTCGGGGTCACGAGCTATGATTTTTTTGATACAGCCAAGCAGAATGTCAGAATCTAGAGAACGTTCATGAGCTTCATCAACAAAGATTAGCTTGTATTTTTTGAGATCAGGATCAGCCAGAAGTTCGCGCAGCATGATACCGGTGGTCATGTAAATAATGTCTTCATCACCACTACGGATGTGATCGTGGCGGACCTGATATCCGATCTTGGCCAGGTGGCCGAATTCCTTGTGGACAAATTTGGCTGTACTGGTGGCGGCCACTCGACGTGGCTCGGTCACACCAATGCCACCATGATTGGTTAACCCAGCTAAATGAAGAAACAGGGGAGCCAGAATGGTCTTGCCAGAACCGGTCGGTCCTTCAAGAATTGTCACTTGGTTTTCATGAACTGTGTCAACAAAAAAATTGCGACTATCAGCGATAGGCAAAGTTTGGATTAGACTCATGAGAGACTCCTTTTTTTGGAATGTCAAAGGGCAGTGCCCAATTTTGAGTACAATAGGGGCAGTATGCGATTATATCATATATAAATATAAATGTCAATCATTTTGTTTACTTTTAGTAAAAAAGCAGTGTGAACACATAAATATTGACTTATTTTATTAGGTTTAGTATAATTTGGTCAGACGTTTTTATGAACAATAAAATCATGGATCGGTGGTGTAGTTGGTTAACACACCGCCCTGTCACGGCGGAGATCGCGGGTTCGAGTCCCGTCCGATCCGCCATTCTTTATTCTTTATAGAGTTTCGAATGGCACAGCCATTGTATAATTGTGTACGTGGTAACCAAGAATACTGAGAAATCAGTGTTTTTTGTTTTAAATATTGTTAACATTGCAGCAAAGGGGTTTACACTTTGGGAGGCTAAAATATAATAAATAAA
>PFAP01000020.1 GCA_002773615.1 Candidatus Falkowbacteria bacterium CG10_big_fil_rev_8_21_14_0_10_39_11 | reverse complement strand
TGAACTGGCAAGTGTAAACTTGACGCTGCAATGCCACAATTATTGACAAAATACTTACTTTATGATAATGTTTTGGGTCAAAATAACAAGGAGGACATCATGAACAGAACTATAAAGCTGAGTCTAATCTGGTCGCTTATTGGCTGTTCACTACTGATTGCGGGTTTTCTGACGACAACTGGGTGCCTTAGAAAAAAAGATCCTGAACATTCGAACTTGACAATGTGCCTATATCGAGCAAAGAAACCCGAACAACTGGAGCCTTGCTACAAATTAGCCTGTGAAATGGCCAAACCATGCTCTTCAAGAAATGGCTTTTATAGACAAACCATTTCAAAAGAAATTGCACTCCTGATACTTGATAATGATCCAGATAAAGCTAGATTTTTGGCAGAAAAGCATAGTTTCAATTTTGATACCTTTGTTCGTAGTCTTTTTTCCGAGGCAATCAAAGATGGTAATCCAGAACAAGCTAAAAAAATATTTGTTCTTGTTAGAGAATCATTGGATTTTGAACATCGAAAGCAGATTATTGATCGAGTGTTGAGTAATCGGCAAGTACCATGTGAGATTTATCAATTGTACAAAGATTATGAATTGGGTTTGCATCATGAACAATATGGAAATTTGGCTAGAATTTGTATGGAATCACTGATTGATAGTGACATTGGCTTTTTCTTGAAAAATAATGCCCTTTTAGAAGAATTGGCTAAGTCTGAAGGTATCTCTGTAAATGAACAAAAATTTCTTCAGACGATCTATTGCTATTCACTTCTCAAGGATAAACAGATTAATGAAGCCAGAATTTGTGTGGCAGAATATGCTCTTGATAAAGAAATTATCGCCACCATGCTGATTGCGGCTGATCCGATCGTATATCTCCAAGCAAAACTTTTACTCTAACTGCTAAAACTAGCAGTTTTTTTTGTTACGTCAACATAAACACTTGACCTCTCACAATAAAAATGCTATCATAGTAAGTTCGCCATAATAAAGGAGACGCCACGTGGAAATCATTGAGCTGATCCTCAGATACTGGCTGATTGTCTATATTATTTCAACCGCTCTCAGTCTTACTTGGTACCTAGCCATTTGTTACTGGTCTCATCGTTGGCCTTCGTGGCTAATCCTGCTGGCAGTTTTCACTGTTCTCCCCTTTTACGTACTACTCCCAATCAATCTCCTGGCAATCTGTGCAGGGTTGAAACATCGCAAGGATACTGGTATTTTCAAGGGCTATCGCTACTACAATGTCCGTTTGCTATTTCGTCAAGAAACGGCCGATCGTATTTATGGTGAACACGACATTGTGCCATTGCGGTATTTTCAAAAAAGTATTGATGAAATGCTAAAACGGTCAGAAAATAAGTCTGGCCCACTCTACCGCACTTTCAACTGGTTCAATCGAGCCCACAAGAAAATTCGTTCCAAGCTCCATGATGCCATGCACACAATTTTACCTTTTCTTTAACCATCTCAAATAGGTGGT
Organism: Candidatus Falkowbacteria bacterium CG10_big_fil_rev_8_21_14_0_10_39_11; assembly: GCA_002773615.1. Classification (GTDB taxonomy): domain Bacteria; phylum Patescibacteriota; class Patescibacteriia; order UBA11705; family UBA11705; genus UBA11705. Next base: position 21,337 of record PFAP01000020.1, on the reverse strand, counting down.
TTTTTTGTTAGAAAATCTCACAAAGATTAAGCTTGACAAATTTAAATTTTCAGCTTAAAGTATACGATCTGTTGGATTATATACAACTTCAAGTAAGAGTCATTTTTACGACGAAAAGAGTCGTCAAAAGTGGCTGTTTTTTGGTCTAGTTTTGGTATTTTTTACACTTACCCCCAAGAAGTGCAGTGTAAAAGCAACACTTTTGTCACCCAATCTCATATAATACCAATGTGAGTTCTTTACAACTCAAACAAAAGGAGACGGTAATGAACAAGCAGTATAAGTGTGGACTCTTGCCACTGTCTGGCGACCCAGTTACATTTGGACACTTGGATATTATTGAACGGTCAGCAAGTGAATGTGACCAGTTGGTGGTCGCGATTCTCGACAGCGCAGGAAAATCCGGTACATATCTGTTTGACGAAGATGAGCGAAAAGTTCACATTGAACGAGCGGTAAAAGAATTTTGCACGATTAATGACTGCAAAATCAGCGTGATCTTTTCCAATGAAGAAGTAACTGATTTGTTTTTGACCTTCAATTGTGACGCCCTATTCCGCGGAGTTAGAGATAACTTTGACTTGGAATATGAAACCACTCAACTCAAATACCATGATTTGGTTTTGCCTGGCATTGCGGCCAAGACCGTCATGCTCAAAGCTAACCCAGACCTCAAACATGTTCAGTCAACCGTAGCCAGGAATTTTGCGGTTCAACACTTGGATGCGACCAGTATGGTCCCCATGTTTGTTCAGGCTAGAATGTGGCGTGTGATCTATAAGCAGAAAATGATCGGGGTCACAGGGGCTCCGGGTGTGGGAAAAACTCACTTGGTTAGAGTCGCTCTGGATGTAATCAGAAAGAATGGGCTACCGGCTCACTATATTGACCTTGATGAACTGGCAACAGAAATGCTCAAGGAAGAAAATCCTGGTATTGAAGCTTTGAAGAATTGCTTGGCTGAATATCAAGGCAAAGTACTCACCGAATCGGTACGAAAAAAGTTTGTCAGTTTTCTTTATCGCGAATATCGAAAAGCTTTGTATGGTAAAAATGGCATTGTCTTGGTTGAGTCAACTCTATTGGCTGAACTGGAATTGTTTCACTGGGTGAATAATAATGTGGTACTAATCACTTGCGATGCGGCCAGTCCGACTGAAAGAATGAACGAAGTCAAGCTGGTAAAACATTTTTCGCCCACCGAAAAACTGGCTCGGTGCCAAGCCATGGCCGCAAAAGACAAGTACGGATTGGTCTTTAAGTTTGAGAACAACAAAAACACTTTTGATCCTGGTCTTGGTGGAATTATTGTGGCAAAAGCTAAAGGGGGTGGGATATGAAAATCGGACACTTTAAACGAGTGAAAAAGATTGGACAAGGAGCCTTTGGCGAGACCTTTATCTTTGAACATGAAATCCTAGGGGTCAAAGCATGTGTTAAACGTGAGCTTCGACAAGAAGAACCCTACATGACTCTATTTCGAGAAGAAGCGGCAATTATTGCCAAACTCCGACACCCATCTCTGCCATCGTTTATGGACTACAAGGAATACCCAAAACCAATTGGTCAGCTCCTCTTCCTTTCATATATTGAGGGTGAGGCCTTAGACAAGACAATTGAAATGAAAATGAATGATGATGGTGAAATTACGATAGGAAAACCAATTGACGATGAACATATTTGCTGGATTATTGACCGTCTGCTAGGAGCCGTCTCTTATCTTCATGGCAAGTGGAACATTGTTCACTGTGACATCAAACCGGCAAACATTATTCTGGATGTCCCGGATCATAATGCGACATTGGTTGACTTAGGCATGGCGGCCTTGAAGCCTCAGGAATTTTCTCAGGCCAAAGGTGGGACTCGTGGATTTCTGCCGCCAGAATTTGCGGCCGGACTGCCACCGATCCCAGCCTCTGACATTTATTCAATCGGGAAAATTGCTTGCTGTTTGGCTGGTGGCGATGTACTCAAGGGAGAATTTCCTGCTGACATGGAAGAAAAACTGAAAGAATTCTTCTCGCCCTGGCTTCGCTATGACCCAACCAAAAGACCACAAAATGCTGATGAACTTCGTTATGAACTGGCTGTATTAAGAAAGAATATTTGGAAACGCTCCACATGTCGTGAACAGTTCAAGTTCCGTTAGAAACAAAACCCACACGAACAGGAAGGTGCCAATGAGTGGAAACTATGGCTGGGGCGGTCGTGATCGTCCAAGCAGATCTGACGATTCATATAGTCGTTCGTCATACAACTCTGGATTTTCGCGTGCCAGAACTCCCTACCAGGACTCTGGCGTCGACTATAGTCGAGCTGACCAGATTGCGAATCGAGCTGGTAACCCATCTTCAGTGAATATGTCCCAAGCCGCTAATCGTAAGTCTGGAAAAGTTGACCTGTCACTGCGAAAAGCACAAAAAGCGACTAAACAGAATGTCATCATCGTGGCCAATGATACTACCGGTTCGATGGGTTACTGGAGAGCAGAGATTGCTAAGCGATTGGCACTTATGTTCAACGAAGCTCAAGGTTTCCTCGGTGAATCACTGGAAATTTTGTTCATTGGTTTTGGTGACGTGCCTGAAGGTGACCCGATCGAAGCTACCCCATTTGGCTCTGGTCCGATCCTCAGCGAATACATTAATTCCCTGACTAGACAAAGCATGGGATACAACAACGCTATCGAATCTCCAGATTTGGCGGCCATGTATGTTCACAGTCTAGTCGATACCTCTGAAGCCAAAAATGTTTACTTCTTTATCATCACCGACGAAGGCTTTTACCCGAATGTGTCGCCTTCAAACATTGATGCGATTATGGGTGTTCGTCTGCCGTCAGAATTGACAAAATCAGCTGATGTTTTCAAGCGCCTCAAGGCTCGCATGGGTGTCTTTACCATTTTGGCTCAGACCGGTTGCTACTCCGATAGTCAGCGTCGAGTTATCAAGTCCCAGTGGGAAGATGCTTTGACCGCCGAAAATGTGGTTCCGCTTGATGATGCCAGACGAGTGGTGGACGTGATGCTCGGTGTGATAGCTAAAACTACTGGCCAATTCACAAAATTCTCGACTGACTTGTCAAAACGTCAGGGCGGAACTCAGTATGGTAGTGAAAATATTCAGAATGTCCTGCAGTCAATCTCAATGGTGAGAGGCGCACCCACCAGCCCCAAGCCGCCCAATTCCCAGTCCTTGGCTGATATGAACGCTGACATTGACGCGGCAGGTGCTTCGGATTTGAATGATGACAACTCGGTGCCAGCATCAGCGTCGATGGCTGACATGGACTTTGATCTTTAATCTCATCAAGCTAACAGCTTGACAAACATCTGATTGTGAACTACAATTAGATGTTTTTGTTTCAATAAACAGGAGGAAACCAATGAGACTGATGGTATTGAGTGATTTGCACTTGGGTCATCCTGGTTGGGATGGCTTTGGAGAAAAAACGATTGCCAGGGCAAGGCAATTGGCAACTGAAGATCAGATTGATGTTTTGCTTTTTAATGGTGATATTTGTGATCCGAGTAATGAAAAAATGTCACTTGAATTTGGACTTAGACAATTGCTAACCATTCCGGCTGATCATTACCTGTGGGTGATTGGCAACAATGATATTGAATTTGTCATGACCAATGTAAATGACATCCGAAAGTATGCTGAAGCTCTCAATAAAATTGCAGAATCAATGGGGATTAAAGTCCTAGATTTTGCTCCGGTGAGAATTGACGGCATTGGCTTTGCTGGCAGTTTTGGTTCTTATGACCTGAGTTTGTGGCAGCCACCACGAGTAAAAACAGATCGACACCCCCAAACTTTCGCGGCTCTGAGTCAGGAAGTTGAAAGCTGGTATCGGAAAAATTTGGGAATTTCTTATGTTGATTTGTTTCTCCATTGCCAAGGTCAACTACACAGACATATTGAGGATCTAAAGCGGAATGTAAACAAACTGGTAGTCACTACCCACGTTGTCCCGTCACCCAAGATGCTTTTGTATGGCGAGTCGCCTGACTATGACTACCAAAATGCTTGGATGGGTTGGGACGATGAAGTTCGAACAAAATTTCCAGCAATCCATGATTACCCGGAAGTTATTTATCAATTTTGCGGCCATACACATCGAGCAGAAAAAATTCTCCGCCCAGGCCTAGCTCCGCTCATCAATGTTAGTGGACATGCACAGCCACTCCTCCTAGAAATTTGAATTAAAAAAAACAGTCAACGACTGTTTTTTCTTTTTTAAAATATGTATTGTAATATTAATTTTTCCTCATGTTTGACCGAATCAATGGTAAAAGAAAAGCACCAGCAAAAGTAAGACAAGCAACAATTATAAAGATTGAATTGAAACCCCATTTAACCGCAATAAAACCACCGACGGCAGCCGCACCGGCAGCACCAAAGCCGAGAATAACATCGTATAGACTCCATTCAAAGCCTTGTTTATGATCATCAACATGCCGGGTAAAAATCGCATACCACCCCGGATAGGCGACGGCGCTGGCAAAGCCTAAAACTGCATGCAAAATAAGCAGGTGCCAAACATTCCCCACAAAAACAAAAGAAAAATATACGACTCCCTGCAACAGCGTACCAAAAAAAGACATATATAGATCATCCAGTTCACCCTTTTTACGATCGATAAAAATTCCAACTGGTACCTCAAATATCGATTTTGTCATGGCATAAATGGCAACGGCCAGTCCGGCCGCCTCAATGCTGCCACCGGGAACTTGTTCCGCTATAAAGATCGCAAAAATCGGAGACAAAATATTACTGGAAGAGATAACGATAAAATCGGAAACTATCAAGACCTTTACGACAATATTAATTTTGAAGTGCCGAATCGAATTGACAACATATCGATAATTCATATTTTTTTATTTTTGACGCAGTTTTTCTTTATATTTGTTGAGTTCCAATTGAATTCCCTTTTTGGTTTGATTTATCGCTTTATACAAATCATCAGTCTCCTCACGATAACGCAACAAAGTGCCCGGAACACTAACATTTGTTTCCGCAAAAAAGACATCTCCCTTGGCTTGTCCCTTGGTCGTCTTACCGACTTCAACGTCGATCTGTTGAATGTTGTCAAAATATTTGTCTATTCCCCCCAGCTTTTCCTGAGAATACTCTTTGATGGCAGCGGTCAGCTCCATATTTGTAGCCTTGATGTTTACTTTCATAATATTTGATTATGAGTAATTTTAATTAAATCCAACATATTGAACTTCTTCTTCTAACTGTACGCCATATTCGTCACGGACTTTCATTTTGACCAGACTGATCAATTGAACTACGTCACTGGCACTGGCATGATCAACATTGATAATAAAGTTTGTGTGTTCATCAGAAATTTTAGCGCCACCAATCTGTTTGCCTTTGAGACCGGCAGATTCGATAAATCTGGCGGCCGGTAATTTACCATGAGTCTCCCAATCTTTATATTGGGATAATTCATCAGTGTAAATAACATTTTTGAATGAACAGCCGGCGCTCGGATACTTGAGTGGCTGTTTGGCACAACGGGTTTGTCCTTCTTCATGAACCTGCTTCAGTAGCTCAGCCTGATTTTTGGTGGCGGGTTTTAACTTGAAAGTAACCTCAGCGATCATCAGGTCCAAATTCTTTTTGAATAAACTTTCACGGTACTCAAATTGACAATCGTCATAAGTCAATTCTTTGAATTCGCCACCATGGCTCAAATCAACGGCCATTACCTTGGTCACAAAATCACCCACACCCTGACCATAGGCGCCAGCATTGCCGCGAACAGCTCCACCAACAGTGCCCGGAATATTGCCGCTGAATTCCAGCCCTTCCAAACCATTTTTAATGGTTGACTGGACAAACTGAGGCCAATTGTTGCCAGCGAAGCAAACTGCCGCCTCACCATCAAACTGACATTCACCTGGAATCGATCTAATCACCAAGCCATCAAATCCGTCGTCTGAGATTAATATATTACTGCCACCGCCGAGCATGAAAAACTTCAATTGATTTTCCGTGGCTGCCTGTAGGGCGGCTTTTAATTCGTCCTTATTTTTGACTTCGACAAAATATTTGGCCGGGCCGCCAATTTTGAAAGTCGTATATGGAGCCAATGGTTCGTTCGCCTTGAATTCCAAATTATATTTTTGCTTTAGTTTATCCAACATATTATTTTCGTTTAATTCTAACAGATACCTTTGTCCCCCCTTTTTTTCTTTTGGATGCCAACTCTTGCCGCTTTAATTCTCGGCTGACTGTACCAGACTGATCACTGATTTTGCGCTTTTGCTGTTTGCGAACTCGGGTTTTTTGTTCAATTTTTTGTCTCAAATGCTCCTCCTGCGACATAATTATTTCGTTAAAATTGTTTTAATTTTTAATTAAACTAATTAGTCTAAATAATACCCAAGGAACAAAATTTTAATATTAGGAATTGTAGATTGGGATTTAATTAAGTCAATTAGAGTAATTCGTGTAATTAGAATAATTCCCTCTATTTATTTTTTTAATTTAATCTTGTCCCCAATAGTATAAATATCACCGGCGCCCATTACAATCACAACGTCGCCATCTTCTATCGCTTCGTTGACAATCGACAGCGTAGCATCAAGATCTTTGGCGTAAACAGCTTGCTCGGCCTTGGTGGTATTCAGTTCTTTGACAATGTCAGCCGAACTAATACCGGCACAAACCTCTTCTCGACCGGCTACGTCAAAGATTTCAGAAACCACAACCGAATCAGCTTCTTGAAGAGAATCAACAAAATCAATAAATAATTTTTTGGTGCGATCGTGTTGATGCGGTTGGAAAACTGCAACCACTCTCTTGTTGGGATAAAAATCCTTGACCGCTTGAATCGTAGCTTTGACCGCGGTCGGGTGATGGGCATAGTCTGAGATGACGGTCACTTCTTTGTCATAAATTTTTTCAAACCGACGCCAGAGCCCACTAAATTCTTTTAAGCTTTTCTTGATCTGTCCAAAGCTAATGCCAATTTTCAACGAATACGTAATAGCAGCTAAAGCGTTGTATACATTGAACTTGCCAGGAATATGAATCTCAATTTCACCGAGAGACTGCCCCTCATACGTCACAGAAAATCGCTGACAACCAGGTTGAATTTGAATATTTATGGCTCGAACATCAGCCACTTCATTGATACCATAGCTGACAACCTGACAATCAGGTAAATGAAGTTGTGAGGTGTGTAAATCATCTTTATTCACCACTAAAACTTGCTTAATACTGGATAGTTTATCGATGTATTGCTGAAAAGTATCGAGGATGTGAGATATATCAGAAAAATAGTCCAAGTGATCCTCTTCGATATTGGTCAAAATAATGGCTTGGGGCTTGAGGTTTAACATATGCCCCCGATACTCACAAGCTTCGAGGAGCAAATTGTTGCTTTTGCCAGCGTGAAAATTGCCACCAATTTTATTCAACTTGGAACCTACAATCACGGTGGGATCAGTTTTCGTCTCGGTCAAAATGGAAGCTAACATAGCGGTGGTCGTTGACTTGCCATTGGTCCCGGAGACAGCTACAGTATCGTACAATAAAGATAGTTCGCCCAAAAATTCCGGGTAACTTTTTTGTTCAATTTTATATTTAATTGCGTCTTTTCTTTCCGGATTGGTTGCCGGTACGGCCGGAGAATAGATAAACAGGTTGAAATCATCTACTAGGTTACCGCTTTTTTGATCATAATTGACCTTGATACCAAGGTCTTCCAACTCTTTGGTGATCTCTGTTTTGGCAACATCTGATCCAACGACCTCGATCCCCTGCCCATGAAACATTTTGGCCAAGGCTGAGACCCCAATTCCGCCAATGCCAGAAAAATAAACTTTCTTGTAATTTAAGTGCATAATTGTCCTTGTTAGTCTATAAATATTATATCAAAATGAAAAAAAATAACAACCGCTGTTTTGTAATTGACAAAATCAGAAAATTAAAGTAAATTACAATATCAAGAAAATAAATGGAGGCCAAACATGCCAACATTTCTCGGAATACTGGTCGAATTCCTTACACTGTTGATGACTTTTTTCATTATAATTCTAAATATGACATTGATGGGAATACTACTAATCGCAGAATCAATCCTTGGTTTATTTAGTCTAATTTTTGAAAGTGTCCTGACTCTAATTGGAGTATCGATATTTGTAATCGGAGCCGGCATCATGATCATGTTTGGTGCTTCGAGTCTGGGGCTGCAACTTGTAGCCTGTACTCTGATGTTTGCCTGGATTTCAATCGTCAGCCTATGCTACGTCAAAGGTCGTAATCATGAAACGCAAAAAGTGGACTAATAGCCACTTTTTTTCTTTGATTATTTTTGAGCAATAGTAATAATATTTCTGGATTTAAATTTGGTTGACTTCTCACCGTCAAATGAATAATAATTTTTCAATACTTTGAATTTACTTTTCTGAAGCAGGTCTTTGAGCTCAAGAGGAATGAAGGCGTAATAGTATAGAACATCACCCTGGCCCCACTCGGTCATAACATCACCCGGTTGAAGTTCGGTTTTTTTGATTTTGTATTTTTGGTAAAATGCATTATCAGACAATTTATCTTTTTCAATTAAAAAATTTTGAATATTTTTTTTTCGCTCAGTGTTCCACATGTTCCAATTGCTCATCATAAAGTAACCGCCGGGCTTCAAGGCTTGGTATACATTTTTGAGGAAAAGTCGGCGGCTCTCATTATCCGGCATGTGATTGAGTACAGCTGAAGTAATTATGACATCAAATTCATTTTTGTAACCAAGCTTCAAGGCATCTTTGACTTTGAATTTTTCTTTGGGGTGATATTCTTTGGCCTGTTTGATTAAACCTCGGCTATTGTCAACGCCAATATATTTTATTTTTTTGACAGCCAACAAATCAACCAATCGGCCATTGCCACAGCCCAAATCGAGAACCCGGTCCCCGTCTTTTATATCCGGCAAAAAAACCGCCAAGTCTGACCAGACATATTTTCTTGACTTGGAAAACTGACGGGAAATGCTGTCATAACTTTTCCGAGTAATTTTTTGGAGTTTTTCTGGTTTCATAATATCTATATTCTAGCAGATTGCCGCTAAATTTTCAATTTGGCTCCAGCCGACAGCCCGGCTATCAGCTGGGATGGAAAACAAAAAACACTGTATTACAGTGTTTGATTAATCGGTTGCCCCCCAACTCAATCTTTGGGGTGACAGGTGCTCCTTGTTCAAGCCAACCTCGTCAGCGGCTTGATCCATAGCAGCATCAATTTCTTCGTCCATGGCGGCCTTATTTGCCGCAAAAAATGTCATGATGCCTTGCTGGAAAACTGGAGTCATTTGCGGCTGAAGAGCGACAAACTTCTGGGCCACTTCAGACTTGCTCCAGTCAATAATCTGCTGCATCTCTTCATCAGTTAGGCACTCTGCAAAAAATGGCAACATACTTTCAACGATAGAATGCATCAATCTCCTCATATAATCCAGCACAATAACATTGACTCGATCATTGACGACTGATTCAAATCGCTGATACAATTCATCGTCAGGCGCACTTTCTTTGAAAGTACTCTCAATGAGAGCTGTAGTATCAACCCAATCTTTACTAATCTGGTGAATTTGTCCCTTGACACCAATCGCATCAAAATATTCCTGAACGAGGGCCAGTGTAGCCATGTTGTCTCCTTTTTAGTGGACGGTTTCGGCATCAAAACCTGAATGATCTGATGCACCAAGTAGGACACTTTCAGACTCTACAATCTCGCGAATTTCAGCTTGGATTTCTTCTGTTCGATCATTGAAATATCCAGTAATCTGTTCAACCATAGATCCAGTAAACTCCGGCATCAAAGCCTGGCACTTCTTGCAGACTGGAGTCTCATACCAGGAAATCATCGCCTCGAGCTCGGCATCAGTAAAGTTGGCCTCATACAAAGCTTTGATTCTAGCAACCACGCCAAGATGAGACTTTCGAGTATGCTCGTCCATCAATTCAACAAACCTCTTATTGATTCGGGCACTGGCCAGATCCACGACCGGATGGCTATCCTCAGGATCAATATAGTCGGTCAGACTCACACTTCCCTTAACATTTTCAGCTACAATTGCCAAAACCTTGTCCAGGTCCATCAAACAAAACAACTTCTCAATCATTTCCTGTCTGGTCAGGCTGACTCCTGCTGTTTTTGGGGGTTAGAAAATAATCGCCTCGAATCTGACACCGCGTTCTTTTAGCCTGGAAATCAAGTGATGGTGAACAATCTGTCTCGCAGCTTCTTTGAATTCACGTCCAGACCCTCCGCCTGAAGCAAGTTGCATCACCTGAGCCTGACCACAAAATGGCTGAGTAACAATCTTGATAGAACCATCCAAGCTGGGGATATTTCGGTATGTCATGACAACCTTTGGAATGTCGTCAGCATAGTATTTGAGTTCTCCCCAAACAAATCGGGCTTTATTTCCGAGATTGTAGGAATAATGATCGCCACTCAAAAGTCGAGCAATAATCATCTGACGCAGTTCATCTAATGTTGGTAGATTTCGTTCCACAAAACGTCTAACCCAAGCCAAGCTTTTGTCTGGGATTGTGATGTGAAAGCCAACCATGATCTGCCTCCTCTTGGTGGAAGTCCACTACAATAGATAATCATTATTCAATAAAATTGTCAACAGTCCTTGGGAACATTCTCTATTTCTGGTATAATTTGAGAGCAGAGAATACAAGACCAGAATAGCATGAAAGCGAGGAAGCTAAAAAACATATCACTGAAAAATGATCCGCCTTTGGGGGTAAGCAATATATAATCAATCAATAAAAAAATAAACCAACATTTATTATGACAAGAAAAAAACTGGGGGTTCTTTTCCTCACGACTCCATTTGCCGGACTGATATCTTCATTGGTGCTTTTTGCTATTCTTAATTTAAAAGCTAAAAACTTGGTTGACCCTGAAAGTGTTCCGGCTTGGATTAATGTGGCGAATTTGCTGCTTGGCCTCATTGGAACCTTGTCAGTACTTGGAATAATCTTTGGAATCCCAATCGGAATATATCTACTGGTAAGTGGGGCAAAGAAATCAAAAAGCTAAAAAGTAACTATGAAACATTATTCACAATATATTTTGGTAGTCTTAATTGCTATTTTGGCATTACCTTTTTTTGTCTTTGCTGATCAACGAGAAGAATTGAGCGGTCGAATTCTACTCCAAGTCGAACAACATGGTGAAGCCTGGTATGTCAATCCAGATAATGGTATTCGTTACTACATGGGCCGGCCATATGACGCCTTTCAATTAATGCGTGGTTTTGGTTTGGGGATTACCAATGAAAATTTGAACAAAATCCCAATTGGGCTGATCGCTCAATCTGGAACTGACACGGACAAAGACGGTTTGGTTGACCTGCTCGAAGAAGCTATAAAATCAAATAAGCTGAAAATTGACAGTGACGGTGATACATACAGTGATAAAGAAGAAATCCTGAACGGCTATAACCCAAACGGAGATGGAAAGTTTCCCGTTCTGCCTCTAGATCAAGATCTGATTGACCGATTATCTGGCAAAATCTTGTTGCAGATTGAAGATCAAGGTCAGGCTTGGTATGTAAGTCCGGTCAATGGCAACAGATACTTTCTCGGTCGTCCAGCTCACGCCTTTGAAATCATGAGGGGTCTCGGACTGGGAATCACAGACCATGATATCGCTGATATCCCGAAGGGAAGTATGTAGCCCAACCGTTGTATCATGCTGAGATCATCAAAGCATGGACGTGACCATCGACAAGCTCAGGGTGCTACATGTGTTATATTTAACGATACAAAACAACTACTGAGCCGCTAATCGCGGCCTTTTTGTTGACGAATAGGGACGAAAACCTTACAATAACAACATGAAACAGACTATTCCTGAACTAATTGTGCTAAAAATAGCAAAATTAAAAACGGTTAACAAAAACCGTCTAGTTCGAATTAAGAATAAGTTCTCAAAAGATAATAAATCGACCAATGTCAAAAACTCTGAACTGCTGGCTGCTTATCATAAACTGGTCAAAGAAAAGAAAATTGAAGCCGCCCCACACTTGGTCCAAATTTTGAAAAAAAGAGCTATTCGTACCATGTCAGGCGTGGCGCCGGTAGCTGTTTTAACGAAACCGGATGCTTGCCCAGGCAACTGTCTTTTTTGTCCCAATGAAAAAGAAATGCCCAAAAGTTACCTCTCAAATGAGCCGGCTGTGATGAGAGCCATCCGAACTGACTTTGATCCATTCAAACAAGTGTCAGTCCGGATTCATGCGCTCAAAGACCACGGCCATGAAACTGACAAAATTGAATTGATTATTATGGGCGGAACATTTTCTCATTTTCCAGAAAAATACCAAACTTGGTTTGTCAAAAGGTGTTTTGATGCTTGTAACTCATCAACTTCAATAACACTGGCTCAAGCTCAAAAGAAAAATGAAACCGCAAAACATAGAATCATTGGTTTAACCTTGGAGACTAGACCAGACTACATCACGGAAAAAGAATTGCTAAATTTTCGACGCTTGGGTTGTACCAAGATTGAAATTGGAGTCCAGGCAATTGATGACAAAATTTTAAAATTGAATCGTCGGGGCAGCACAGTGGCTGACATTGAAAAGTCAACAAAACTAATGAAGGATGCGGGATTTAAAATTGCCTACCACATGATGCCCAACCTCATGGGTTCAACTCCAGCCAAGGATCTCAAAATGTTTAAAGACCTATTTTCCGATCCGGCTTTTCAGCCTGACATGCTCAAAATTTATCCAACAGTCGTAACCAAAGATGCTGATTTATTCAAACTTTGGCAACGGGGCAGGTACAAACCATACACAGACAAACAATTGATAAATCTATTAAAAGAAATTAAGCTGGAAGTGCCATACTATGTCCGAATTATTCGTCTAATCAGAGATATTCCGAGTGAAAGCATTGAAGCTGGGAATAAAGTTACCAATCTACGCCAAATCCTTAAAAAACAAATGCTGGAAGAAGGGCAATACTGCAAATGTATTCGCTGCCGGGAAGCTCGGGAAAATACCAAATATATTCACAAAGCCAAGTTATTTGTCGAAACATACTCCGCTTCTGAAGGCCAGGAATTTTTTCTCCACTATACTTCCAGTAACAAAAGAATTTTGTACGCTTTTTTGCGACTCAGACTGAACAATGACAAACACAACTTTATTCCTGAATTGGAAGGAGCGGCCCTGATCCGCGAAGTTCACACTTACGGTCAACTGGTGGCGATTACTGATAAAAAAATGCAAGCTGTACAGCATATGGGTTTTGGCAAAAAATTGCTAGCAGAAGCCGAAAAGATTGCATTAAAAAATGGATTCACAAAAATGGCGGTGATTTCTGGAATTGGCGTACGAGGATATTATCGAAAGCAAGGTTATCGGCTGCAAGGGACATATATGGTCAAGCAGTTGTCAATGGACGTAAAAACAAAAGAGCACTAAAACCGGAAAGCATTCCAACAGAACGAAGTGCAGCTTGCATCGAGTAACCCAGAACTTGGAGATTGAGACTAATAATGCAAGAAAGCAAAAATAAACCACATTAACGACCCGCATCTTTGCGCCATATACGATCGACCATTCACTTAAAGAAAAAATATATGCAAGTGTACTCATCCTTCAACCCACAAAACCACAAAAACTATTATCGTAAGCCATTTTATAAAACAAAAGGTTTTTTGGTGATGTCAATAATTGGATTATTGCTAATCATCTTCATTGTCTGGTCAATCAAAACACCCGTCCCGAATGAAACGGTTGATCTGACCGCTGATGAGGTAGCGACCAGCTCGTTTGCACAATTGACTGAAGTCAAGGGTGAAGTTCAACTCAAAAAAGATGGAGAATGGACCGATGCCAATCGTAATGATTTTTTTGAGCCGGGGGTTGAGGTGAAAACCGGAGCTGATTCACGGGCAGTGCTTAATTTTCCCGATGGCAGTATTGTTCGTCTAGCTGAAAAGACCTGGTTATTTTTTGAGCAATTTAACCAGTCTGATATAAAAATCAAACTAATTGAAGGTCGAGCATTTCACCGAGTAAATGAAGCCAGCCCAGCTATATATCAAGTTTACAGCAAGAGAGTGGAATTGACTGCTCTGGGAACAGCTTTTGACACTCAAATTGACGGAACTTTAAAATTAGCTGTAACTGAAGGAAAAGTTAAGGCTAAAATATTTGAAACTGAATCACAAGAGAACATTGTCAATATGAGAACCATTGATGAAGGCTATGTGGCTAATATTGATCCCGACGCTGAAACAGACCTATCAATTGATTCAACGGAAAAACAAGTAGATTATTTTTGGGATGATGACTGGATCGTCTGGAACAAAGAGCAAGATGAAAAAATGAACATGTATCTAGGTGTGTTTGCGGCGAATATTAAGTTGGTCATCACCAGTCCGGAAAAAACTGAGTTTGAAACTGACGAGCAAGAATTGATTATTTCGGGAAAAACTGATTCAGAAGCGGAAGTTTTTATTGATGGAACTGAGGTCAAGAATAACGATGGAAGCTTTGAACATAAATATGTATTACAAGAAGGTGAAAATAAAATCGAAATCAATGTAAAAAAAGATAAGAAAATTAATAAAAAGCTGTTGACCGTTAAATATACGAAGGCGGCTGATCCAATTGCAATCAGTGCGAAAATCGAAGACACCAACAAAGTAGTCGTTAATTTTACCCTAGGTGAGAATTCAGAATATTCTACAATAAAACTACTCAGGTCTGATGATGGCGACCCAAACTTGAATAATAGTGACGTCAAGACCTTGGATAAAGACAATCCATATACCAGCAGTCCTCTCGATGATGGAGTATATTACTTCAAAGCCTGCCTATTTAGTGATAACCAATGTCAAGAATGGAGCAATATTGAAAAAGTTGAGATCAAAAAGCAAAGTGAATCAACTATTACCTTATTGGGATCAACAAACAATAAAAACATCACTGTCAATTGGACATTAGCGGCTAGTGATAATTTTGAATTTGATGATTATCGAATAATTTTATCGGAACAAGCAAACCCCACTTGGCCAGCTAGTAGATATCATGCTGTTAACAAGGTTGTGACGACCGATGAGTGGCCAAATTTGGAAGCTGGTATATACTACATTCGTGTCTGTGCTTATTTCAATGGTGACTGTAAGCCTTATAGTAATGTTCTGAATTATACAATTGGAAGTGACGATCCCGTGGCCGAAACTCCGACTGGCAGCATATCTTTGACCGGCACGGCTGAGACAGCCCGAGCAAGATTGAGTTGGTCAGCGGCCAACCTCACAGCAGACAACGGATATCGCATACTGATGTCGTTTACCCCAACCCCACAATATCCCCAAGATCTAGCGTTTGAGACCACCGATACATCTTATACCTGGTCTGAATTAAATACGGGTGATGACTATTATTTTCGCATCTGTGCCAAAAAGTCCGATAACACCTGTGGGACTTATAGCAACATTATCAATCTACTGATTAAATAAATAAAAAAAGGACTGATTTTATCAGTCTTTTTTATTTCAGAAGTTTGGCTAGCTGTCCAAATCTTGTTCGACCCTTTTCAGTCAAAGCGTAACGATTGTGTCGACTCCTAGGAACATGGTCCGTCACGCAACAAATGAATTGGTTGTGATTGCTCACACATGACTTCAACACCTTGGCCACTAATGAACGTGAAGCTCCCCGACTCAAGCCAGAACCACTCAGATAATTAATCATGTCATGGTATCTAACAGCATCAGAGTTTAACATCCCCACGACAAAAGTCAGCAATTCGGAACCGTTAACCTGCCGCTGACGATACAATTCGACCATAGAACTTGTCGGAACCTGATTTGAAACTTGTTTGCGGGCAGCATAATTGCGGTATAGTTTGCGATCTGTCTGACTGAGTTTTTGGCCCAAGTCGGACAAGGCAAACAATCTTTTTTTGGCAAAACGTCTCTCATTGGCTCCGACATCAACCCGCTTAAACATTGGCCGACTAGATCGAGAAATGTTGTTGATAATACAGGCCGAAATACGGCTGGTATTAATATCGCCAACATCAGTCGGAGCCCAAGAAAGCAAGACTTCTTTGATCTCAGTCGTGGTAAACGTATCTGTCTTGTTTTTAAGTAACTGATGGGCTGCCAAGCGAATTACAGTTTGTACCTTGCTGACTCGCTTGGTTTTCACCGTCTTCTTTTCAATCTTCTTTCTAGCTTGCTTCTTTGCCTTCGGCTTGACTTTGGATTTTTCTCTTCGACTTTTCTTCGGGACTTCGGTTTTCTTTACTTCGATTCCCCAGATAAAAGGTTTCAGTCGTTCTTCATATGACTTGATACCAGAATCGGTGAGTGCATAGATCATACGAGTCAATTGACCACTAATATATCTAAAGTTGGCCCTGTCCCCGAGACGTATCGCACTCTTTCTCACAGCACAATAAATTGACATACTTACCTTTGATTTATCGGCATATAGCCTGAACCAACCTTGGATATCAGACAGCTTGAAATTATAATCTTTTACATCTGACCCTTTATATCCGGAAGTCTTTCCCAGATCAACCACTACGGCCACGACCAGATCGATAAAAGTTATCTGCTTTTTGGCCCAGAGCGGCAACAAACACAAGGCATTCATCCCGGAAATATCAGCCAACGTAGTCGCTAATAGTGAATTGACAACAAATTTTACTCCGGTATCAGTCAATGCCACATGATCAATGACCTGGCCACTAGAAGAAGTGCTATTAATAACAACTCTCGGGTCTGATTCTTGAGCCATCAAAAATAGCTGGTGATAAATACTCTTGGGCGTCCAATGACAGGTAATTTTCCAAGCAGACTGCTTGTGATAAAGACTGACATTGTCAACTCTCTTTTCAAATCTCAACAGATACAATGCACAGAGAATCTCATTTTGCAATTTAACATCAGGACCATAAACAGCTTCTTCAGAAAGCTTTTCCGGCTCAACCAAAATCTCATCATCTGCAAGGTAAAACTCACAATCACCGGTGGCTTTGAGATCATCAACCAGAAGTGCAACAAACGCGGTGTATTGGTGAATTCTGGCAGTGAGAGCTTCTTGTCGTCTCTTGGCCGTCTTAAAATCATTTACTTCAACGAGACACTGGGCAATCAATTCATCCTGTTTGCGCTGAGCTTTAAGATAATCATCACGACTAACTGTTCCTTTGATATAGCCGGATCTGATTAAATCAAACTCAGCAATTGCGTCATTTCGCAACACAACACTTTCAGGTGAAAACCCTGAGCCTGTGTCATAATGTTTTAGTTTGTCATTGAGTTCAATTGATTCCGACTCATCTCTTCGACCATATTGATCCAAAAATTTCAAAACTTGCCTAAGTGAAACATTGGCCATCGTTCCCTCCTTGTCAGGGGCGGTTGTAAGGTACAAATCGCAATAACTCAGATTAACATTCCAAGAATAAACTGTCAACTATTTTTTTATTCTAAAATAAGACTATAATTTGCAGTGTAATGACAATCTGGTATAATTAAAATACCAAAAATATGTTGTAACTATACTAAAATTAAGCTGATTAACTCTATTAACTACTTTTTTATATGAAAAATATAGCAACTTTTGATCCAACAATTAAAGACTTAATGAACAAAGAATTGGAAAGACAAGAAAAACACTTAGAATTGATTCCATCAGAGAATTTTGTATCGCTACCGGTAATGGAAGCTCTCGGCAGTGTCTTGACCAATAAATACTCTGAGGGATACCCGGGCAAGAGATATTATGGCGGTAATGAATTTATTGACCAGATAGAACAGCTGGCAATTGATCGCGCCAAAAAACTATTTGGAGCCGAGCACGTCAATGTGCAGCCATTATCAGGCGCACCAGCTAATATTGCAGTTTACTTTGCTTTATTAGAACCGGGAGACACCATATTGGGCATGGACCTCGGTCATGGTGGCCACTTGACCCACGGGCATCCAGTAACTCACATGTCAAAGGTGTTTAATTTTATCAGATACAAAACAAACGCTCAAGGTGAAATTGATTTTGATAATTTAAGGCAGATGGCTTTGGAACACAAACCAAAACTTATTCTAGCCGGATTTTCTGCCTATTCTCGTAATCTTGATTATAAAAAATTCAAAGAAATTGCTGACGAAGTTGGCGCCTATACCATGGCTGATATTGCTCATATTGCCGGATTGATAGCCGGCAAGCAACTGGAAAACCCAGTACCTATTTTTGATGTGGTCACAACCACAACGCATAAAACATTGCGCGGCCCTCGCGGGGCCATGATCATGTGTAAAGAAAAATTTGCTAAACAAATTGATAAAGGAGTGTTCCCGGGATTGCAAGGCGGTCCTCATGAAAATAATATCGCGGCCAAAGCGATTGCTTTCAAAGAAGCCCTCGAACCAGAATTTCAATCTTATACAAAACAAATATTACTCAACGCCAAAGCCATGGAGGCTGAGTTTAAAAATCTCAACTATGCAATTTGTTTTGGAACCACCGAGAATCATTTGCTGTTGATTGATTTAACAGAAAAAAATATCACGGGGAAAGAAGCCCAGAACGCTTTGGATCTGGCTGGCATCACCCTGAATAAAAATGCGATCCCAGATGACCCGCGTGGTCCAATGGATCCGTCAGGTATTCGTCTCGGGACTCCAGCTGTCACCACTCGGGGAATGAAGGAATCAGAGATGAAACTGATAGTCCAGTTGATTGATCACGCATTGACAAACAAGGACAATAATGAGAAACTGGCTGAGTTACGAACACAGGTACATGAGTTGACGGCAAAATTCCCGTTGTATCCTGAACTTAATCAATAAACACTTATTATATGGAGGTTCAAGGCGTATCCTTGAAAGGTAATATAATTGATGGCAAGCTTTTGGCGGAACGAATCAATCAAGAAACATGCAAGATAATCAAAGAAAAAAAAATACTTGCCGGATTGGCCGCGATTTTAGTAGGCAATGACAAAGCCTCTGAACTTTATGTTACCTTGAAAGAAAGAGCTTGTGAGCGAGCAGAAATAGATTTCCATTTGTACAAATTTGACGAGAGCCAAACTGACTCAGAAATCATCGAAGTAATAAAATTCTTGAACCAAGATCCGGACATTGACGCAATATTGGTTCAACTCCCCCTCCCAGAAAAATTTGATGAAAAAGAAATTATCAAAGCCATGGATCCGAAAAAAGATGTGGACGGTTTTCACCCAGAAAATATTTTAAAACTCCAAGCTAGAAAGCCTGAGATTTTATCCCCTTTGGCGCTGGGTATTGATGCGATGATTCAGGAAACAAAAATAAAACTGGAGAATAAAAAAATCACCATTCTGAGCAATAGTGAAATATTTGCCGAACCATTCAAGTTTTTGTATGCTAAGCACAATCAAGTGACGGGGACAAACTTGAAAGATCCTGATCACAAAGAAAAATGTCATGAAGCTGATATATTAATTGTCGCTATTGGCAACCCTAAGTATATCACCAATGAATTTGTTAAAGATCAGGCAGTGGTAATTGATGTCGGCATCAATGACCTGGGTGATGAGACCGTGGGTGATGTTGATTTTCATAATGTCATGCTAAAAGCTGGGTATATCACGCCAGTTCCAGGCGGTGTCGGACCACTAACAATCGCTTATCTGCTCAAGAATACAATACGATTGGCTGAAAATCACCAATAATACTATACAAAACTGAAAGCGACACGTCGACGTGTCGCTTTCAGTTTTTTTGTAAAACAAAAAGGGGTTGTCCGAAGACTTCCCCTGACCACTGCAAGCGTGCAATGGCTGTTTTTTATCGCGGTATGCTCCGCGGGAGGTTGTATTGGATCAACCTGCCTCAAAATCCAGCCGGGATAACGACCCAGCCACGTACGTTCGTCTTATATTCTAGGGACGAGGTACGATATCGCCCACATGTGCGCGGAGATCACTTCACCTCGTCGACCATTTGGTCTATTGGGTGCTAGGATCATGGCGCGTATCCCCACAAGAATGGGGATTTTCTTGTCTGTCATCTGTTCCTGAGGATGGGAACGTTCGAACCATTCTAACCGTTCGAACCGCACTAAAAATTTGGTCCTCAGGAACGAGCGGTACTAGCCCTTCATGCGCTTTCTGACCTCCGTTGGCATTAATCAAATTCTAAGCCACTGGTGCAGACTTTGCTCGTGTAAGTAGTGTCTACGTTAGAGCGTCATGCGCTTTCTGTCCTCCGTCATTATTAATACAATTCTTAAGCTGACGTTGGTTTTTTGTAGGCTTTTACTCGGACTGACGTACCCCAGTCCAGGTGGGTGCTCTGAATACTTGATCCGTCCGCCAAAGCAACTGGACGAACCAAGACCACTTTCCAATCAAGGCGGCGTGGTCAGCCTTATGGTTGCGCTTTGTTTCCAGGGGTCCGGTAGTGCTAATCTTTTGCACCTTGGGACTTGGCTCCCGCGCGTCCCCATAGGAATGGGGATATGATGACGTGTACTTGAGGATCCTGTGCCGCAGAGTTGAGTAAAAGTCAAAGACTTCTACTTCGGCGAATCTCTACTGCGAATCATTCCACAGCTCCGTCTTAAGTGCTGCGTTAGGGTTCTATGTCCCCAGGCTGGGACCTGTGGCTTCGGTCAACTTTTTTGGAGCGACCCGGGGTCCTGTCGATCTCATAAACCGGATCGCTGTCGAGAAGGATCTTACATCATGTGCTTTCTACACCTCTCTTCCTAAATCCAAATTTAGTTCGAGTGATGAGTGCCGGCCATCAGCGTCACCCCGCAGGATGAGAGCGCCGTGGCATGGCGGCCTGATGCAGTCGCGCTGTCTACTTGGCTGCTTATTACAACAGCCAGATGAACTAGACCGGGGGACTTCTCGTTCTTGGCATCAATAACCTCACGTCTGTTGGAATTCAGGGTCCCGGGTGCGCGTCGTTTACTTTCATGCGCATTTTGTCCCGGGGGCGTCGTTGGCGGCGACTGCTATTCTCCCTAAGCCGCATACGGAGGTGACAAGTAAAAAATGCATGTCACGGGGGACCTCTTGCGTTACAATTACACAATGAGAGACCTCCTTGTGCTGGCCATCAGCTGGGACCCCGCAGGATCGCATGCTGTGGCTGGCGGGGCAAGGCGCCCCTTGATTACGTCATACTTGTCAATGTTCGATTAAGTATTATATCATACTTTTGAATATTTGTCAATAGCCAATTGTAATGTGCCGACACATATGGCGGTTTTTGCCCAAGACTGTATAATCTTGGTATATGGCAATATCTATGGCAAAAACAATCAAAGAAGAGCG
>PFAP01000019.1 GCA_002773615.1 Candidatus Falkowbacteria bacterium CG10_big_fil_rev_8_21_14_0_10_39_11 | reverse complement strand
TAAAATTGCGGAAAAATACCATGCCGAGGCGCTTTGCGCCGAGGCTGTTTCTTACGATTTCACAAAAAGTGAAAATTGGCGGTGAGGACAGGATTCGAACCTGCGAGAACTTGCGCTCTACACGCTTTCCAAGCGTGCGCCTTAAACCACTCGGCCACCTCACCATAATATATATTGATTGCGCCATACCTGCCTGCCGGCAGGCAGGGACCACTAGGCGAACTCTCCACAACGAGTTCAATTATATCTGATTATTACTATTTTTTCAATATTTCGCCTCACATTGACAACTGATCTCCAATATGTTAATATTCACCGTTGACTAACCCACACGAACCAACGGAGAAATACATGGACAGTCCACTCAATACTCATGATGATATCTGCACTCTTCTTGGACCTTTGGTCGCTGATGTGTTTGGCCGACTGCAAGAAGCTCAGACAAACGCTGGTGTCAACCGAGTGCGTATCCGAGTGTCAACACAGCTCTTGGCCAGTTCATGGTCTGAAGTACTACGCTGGGCGGCCAAGAAGTCTGAGCACTGTACTTTGAATGACAGTATGCTACCACACGAGCTGGGTAGAACTGAAATTCCATGGAAGAGAAATATCAAACGTACTGGGTTGTCTCTGGAGCAGGCAGAGCATATTCTCAAGCTTTTGGGACAGGAAGTTTTCAGGACTCAAAGGGAAATCTTATTGCCATGGGGTGGATCTGTCACTATGTATGGATCTACCTATGTATTGAACCGATAATAAATCATGAAAATTCATGATTTTTTTTATTGACAAATATGAGCTCAAATGCTAGTATAAATTATCCTCTCACCAGCCCGAGAATGTCTTCAACTTCAGAAATATCTCCCGAGAAAAGGAGGCTCCATGGACGAACTGGATGTGATCAAAGTTCAAACGGACAATCAACTCTACTACATTATCTTTGACGGTAATGTTGACAGCAACTTCGTGCCTCAGATTTTTTCTTCGAAAAAAGAATGTCTAGACTTTTTGAAAACCAGTTTTGATGACTACGACTATGAACTTCAAAACTTTGGTCTTAATCTGGCCGAGGAAGAAGCAGTTGACATGACCACTCCGGCTTTTGAAGCAATGATGATCGGAGTTGAAAAATTGAAGCAAGGTCTGAATCCAAACAATGATCAAATGGATAAAGTCTGTGATATCTGGAGTTTTCTGACTTTGATTCTGGCAAATGAACCGGCTTTGACTATTGTAATTCATGAAGTGATCGAAGAATATATTACCCCAGAAATGCTGGCTTACTTTCAGGCGGTGACAGATCAAGAAATTACGGACAAGGGCTGGGTGGATCTATCAATCCATGCGGCCCTCGCATCAGGCGTGGATGGCTGGAACCAAATGCTACACACCGAAAGATGCCCAAGAGAAGATATTATTAAATATGTAGGGCATTCTCTGGATATTATGGTTCAAAATGCCCGAATCAACAGTCAAACTTTTGTAGACGACTTCAAGGCGTTGCAGCAAAGAACGATTGCCATGGCCTTTTCGCCAAGATCATTCTTGACACAATAACTCTCAATTTTGAGAGTTTTTTTAATTATGTACATTTTGAACGCGTTGTTTACACCTGGCTGTTATTCGGGAACAGAATCACGAACTAGTCAAGCATCGGGGTTTGGGGTATTTTATTGCCATAACCAACCCGAAAAATGTGAAGAATACCCGCAATTAAAATACCCCAAAACCTTTTGCTTACTTTTTGGTTACAAAAAGTAAGTCATAGCGAAGCGAGTACCTAAACTGCCAAAAGTGTAAATACCCGTCAAAATTATACATCTTAAATTCTATTCCAAAGCTTAATTAATATGTTAGAATTCATAGTCCCGTCAACACACACAGGAGGAGATACGATGGAAGATTCGCTCAAGGCTCGCCTACTTCAAAAGGAAGAAGATAGAGTCTAAACGACGGTCAAGGATCATATCGATCGAATCACCGCGGAACTTGAAATGAAGCTTGGATCAACTGCAAGACTTACGGTTAATATCATTAGAACTGGTGACACCAGCTTTGATCTGAAGGTTCTCAATCGAGTGCTGGAGTATTTCTGCCTGCCTCAAATGGGCTTTATTGTCGATGTCAGAGAGCTTATTCAGACAGATCGTGACGGTACAACTGAGATCCCACTCACCTTTTTTTAAAATCATGTAACCACATGATTTTTTTGACAAAAAAGACGCGGATAAAAACCGCGTCTTTATATATTTTCAAATTATTGAGCCAGAATACTGTCAATGGCAGCTTTGAATTGAGCAAATGGCACAGCGCCACTAACCAACTGTCCGTTCAAGAAGTTGCCCGGTGTCCCTTCGACACCGAATGAAGCGCCTTCCGCCTGCTGAGCCCCAATCTGTTGCGCGTATTGGTTAGAGTCAAGACATTTGTCAAACTTTGATGTGTTTAACCCCAGAGTCTTGGCTGCCGCTTTGAAATTGGCAACACTCATACTACCTGATTCCTGGAGAGCGAATAGTTCATCAGCCATGTCAAAAAACTTTCCTTGTTCACCAGCACACTCAGATGCCTCGGCCGCCTTTTGAGCACTTTCATGAAATGAAAGCGGAAAATGACGATAGGCTATAGCGACCTCATCCTCACCATATGTACTTCTAATTTGTTTAATAGTATCTTCATGACGCAAACAAAATGGACATTCAAAATCATCATAAACAATCAGTTGAACCGGAGCGTTAGCATCACCGGTAAAGTGATCATCATCTGAAATTGGGCGCACTGGATTGGCAGTCGGTTGATCTTCGATGATCTCTGCTGCGGCCACACCGTTGTCGGCCGTTCCGGCTTTGACGTCAGTGACTACCTTGTTATCATTCCCGCCTGCAAAAATAACGCCCAAAAGAACAAAGAATCCAATCACACTGACACTGGCCAAACCAGCGAAAAAGCCCATGAAAAAATTCATTTTATTTGAGCTGTTTGTTTGTTTCTCCATATAAAATTATTTATGTATTAGTCTAAGATCTATTTTAGCAAATCTTAGTTGATCACACAATTTGCTTACGAACTTATTTTTTATTTAGAATTAGTAAAAAATCACTCAAACTGTTAATAACTTCATCACTACCAGGACAAGCGTTTTGGCCAAAATACACTGTTTTTATCCCAACCATCTTGGCGGCGGCCAAATTGGCGCAAGTATCATCCAGCATGATCATACTCGCCGTGGTCAAATCATTGTCCTCCAATATTTTCTCGTATAGCTGAGGATCGGTTTTATCCAAACCGATTTCTTGACAGATATATGCGGTAATAATTGAGTGTTGGTCACAAATTTGTCGAGCTGAATCGGGACTCAAGTTTGTCACGGCAATAATCCGGATGCCCAAGTCTTTTATTTTGGCAATAAAGTTAGTGGCTTGATTGTTTTGGTCTGGATATAAGACACCATACAGATCCAGTAAAACTGTATTGATCATAGTATTAAAAGTCAGGCTGGACCAAGACTAAATTACGTTCAGGGTTACCTTTAACATTACTCCAATAATCCCCGGAATGACAGGTACAAGTTTTATCACAAACAATATTTTCATCCGGTACGCCCATCCGTGCCAAATCTTTTTCAATCATCTTGCTTAAATCCAATGAGGTTTGGCCTTTTCTTTCTTCGGTGGCAACATCTTTTAAATCTAAACCCCATTCATCAAAGACTCGGGGAAAATATTCATCATTACGGCCATAACAACATTTTTGAATCCCGGCCGTGACATGAATTTTAATTTTTTTCGGATTCAAATGATATTGTTCAAGCATTTGTTGAAAGATGGTATTTTTGCCTGTGTCGCCAAACTTATGTAAACAACCCAAACCGGCGTGCAACATGAAGAGGGCTTTTTTCTCTTCCTCATAGCCAACAATAAATGGACAATCAGCATTAAATCCGGCCAAAGCAATATCTTTGGCTTCCAAACCAAAGTCTTTTAATTCATCGAGAAAAATAATACCGCCATCAGCCTTGGCAATTGTTCTAACAATCCCCTCTTCTTGCACTCCGGCTTTTCCCTCCGGCCCGACCATATAACCAGCTTCCATGGGATTGGTCACTGAACCGGTCCGTTTGGTAAAAGCCAAGCTGGGAGCAAAAACATATTTAACACCCAACTCTTTTCTGACTTTTTCAAGCCGATCTCTAAACTTTGGGTCGGTGGGTTTAAAACTGCCGTCAACTTGCCCCGAATTTAATAACTTAAACTTACCGGCCAAAATAGGCTGCTGTCTCTCAGCCATTCCCTCCTGACTCGTTGGTACTTCTTGCATATTTTTTAGTTAATTTCAATTTCTTGCCCCAATTTAGGTGCGATTACTTCGCCTTGAAATTTGAGTTCCTCTTTGATATTATTTTTCATTACAATCGTGGCTTGTTCTTCACCGTGAACAATAAATATCTGTTTCAAATTTTTTATATTCTTGATATTATTCATCAATTCTAATTTGTCTCCATGGGCAGAGAATTCATTCATCGCAAGGACATCGGCCTTCAAGTTATAATAACTCCCCATAATCTTAACTTTTCGCTTTTGCTCAACAATCCGCCGCCCCAATGTACCCTTGGCCATGTAGCCAATGACCAAAATCAAATTTCTCGGATCTTCAATATTATGTTTCAAATGATGAACAATCCGGCCGGCCGTACACATACCGGAGGCTGAAATAATAATACAAGAACCATTGTAATTATTCAATTTTTTTGAATCGTTCACTGAGGTAATATAGGTCAAGTTTTTGAAAGAAAAAGGGCTTTTAGCTCGACCGAGAAAATCTTTGAATGATTGGTCATCATAATAATTTACATTTTTCATGAAAACTTGCGAGATTTTGGTCGAGAGCGGACTATCAACAAAAATCGGTACTGCCGGAATTTTTTTCTCCAAATACAATTTATGTAAAACATAAACCATCTCTTGAGTTCGTTCCAATGAAAATCCGGGAACGATAATCTTTCCGCCACGCCCGACCACATCTTTGACCACCCACTCCATTTCCTCAAAAACATACTTGAATGAATCATGCAGGTGCTCCGCATAGGTGCTCTCGGTAATCAAGACGTCGGCTGAGGAGATTTGGTACGGATCATTCAATATCGGCATATTTTTGCGACCATAATCACCGGTAAAGGCGATTCGCCGCTTTTTTTTGCCTTCAGTCACCGTTAGAAGGACTTGAGCTGAACCCAACACATGGCCGGCGTCATAAAAGACCACTTCGATTCCAGGCTCCACTTCAAACTTCTCACCATAATCAAAACCGACCATTCGTTTCATAGTTTGGATCACGTCAGCTTTGGAATACAACGGTTCAATATCTTCTTGAAATCTTTTTCGCAAATACTGAGCATCTTGCAACTGGATCTTGGCTGAGTCCTCAAGCATGACCGTCAATAATTCGATCGTTGGCTTGGTGCAATAGATTTTTCCTTTGAAACCCTGTTTGATCAGTGTCGGTAAATTGCCAGAGTGATCAATATGAGCGTGCGAAAGAACAACCGCATCTATTTTTTTTGGATCAAACAAAAAATTACTGTTCATTTGGTGCTTTTCCAGTCGACCGTAACCACCTTGAAATAAACCACAATCGAGCAAAATCTGTTTGCCACTATATTTTAATAAATGGCGGGAACCGGTAACATTTTGATCCGCGCCGCAAAATTTTAATTTCATAGTTGGTAAATAAAGGAAAATAATAATAATTTCTATTATCTTGCTCACGAGTAGACTTTATTAAACCATTTATTGATTTTTGCCCCCTAATTAAACGTAAAATCAAATCTTCAGCCGTTTCTCTCTGAATATAGCCTAAATCAGATGCTAGTATTAAATGATTCTGAGTCTCTGTATTTGAAGACCTGGCCATGTAATAAAACCTGATTTTATCTTTAAAATAATATCTGCCAAAACCTTCGGCCAAATTTGCAGTAATTGAAGAGGCAGATCGTCTGATCTGACTGCACAAACCAAATTGCTCATCCTCAGGAAAATTCTTTGTTAATATATATATTTCCAAAATAATTTCATGATGCTCTTCCCATGATCTTAGATCACGAAAACTTTCAAGACTGCCCATTATAATTAATTTTATTAACAATTAACTACTTACCACTTACCATTTACCATTTACCACTTACTAACAACTATTTGTCTTCCCTCTGTCATGAACATTATAGCAAATTAAAGCCAAATAAAAAAATCGCCCAGTTTAGCGATTTGATCAATCCTGAGACGGGAAAATATTCTCCCAATTCCATAGGATATCTTTAGGATTAGACGGACTAACTTCAGGCCAGGCTCGCCAACCACCATCTACCAGTTCAAAGAAATTCTTGAGCCTCTTTCGGATATTCTGACTGACTGAGATCAAAACATTATAAACATTTTCTGCCGGATCATAAGCAATATCCTGCACAACAAATGAAAATCTGGCCGTATTACTGAATGAAAATGTACCAATTTTATTCGGACCAAAAAGCTTATTTTGAGGATCTGCCATATGGACTTCCCAAGAAAACCACTTGCGACTTTTTCGAACACTCCCCAGCTTCTCTACCAGACAATAAAGAAATCTGACATTAAACTCATCCTGACTGGCCGTTGACATGATAGAACCCTTTCCGCTTCAAGCGGTTGGTGATGGAACTCAAGATATTATCAATAAAGACGTATTTTGTCAAAAAATCTAATAGACGAAATACCTTTTTCATATCTATTTTCGTTATGCTGAACTTGCCAGCCCGCTAAAGTTTTAACGAAGGCGGGTTTCAACATCTCCATTTAGCGGCCTAATTCACTACCGGTCATGAGACTCTGAAAAATACTGAATCAAGCCTGCCTGCCGGCAGGCAGCTTCAGCACAAGGTTCAGAGTGACAAAGTGGTTTATTCCCATGCTTTCCGCCAACGGCGGATCATCTTTCAGTGATAATGCTTTAATGCTCTCTGAATTCTACCAACTTCCACCGCCGCCACCGCCAAAGCCGCCACCAGCACCGCCGCCAAAACCAGAGCTGGATGATGGCGCCGCAAATCCATGGGAACTTGAAGTTGAGCTAAATGAAGATAATGAGGAGGCAAATAAAATGGTATTGAAAGTGCCCAATCTGGTTGTCTGATACCAATCTGGCTGGTCCAGATAAATCCCATCAAACGCCTTCCCCCACTTGTCAGCCAGGCCAAAGACCATAGCGTATGGCAGGCCTTTGACAAACATATTATGATCTTCATAAAACTTAGCTCGATCTTGATCGGTGACTTTGATAAATTCCTTCAAGCCGGCAGCATACCAAGCCAAGTCCTGACCGGCCGAAGTCTTCTTGGCCATAAACCAGCCAAAAATCAT
This sequence comes from Candidatus Falkowbacteria bacterium CG10_big_fil_rev_8_21_14_0_10_39_11, assembly GCA_002773615.1. Taxonomy (GTDB): domain Bacteria; phylum Patescibacteriota; class Patescibacteriia; order UBA11705; family UBA11705; genus UBA11705. The sequence goes on along the minus strand of PFAP01000019.1, from coordinate 16,014 downwards.
GACAAATAATCCGCCCAAAATTAATCCGATAATTATATCCAGACGCGAAAAACTCAACCCCATGACCAAACCGAATCCGGCCATCATTCCACCGATAACCATAAAACCAATTTTCCATTCCGGAGAGGTAGTATAATATGGTTTTATTTCTGCTTTTAACTCCTGTTTGATTTTCGGTAGCGCATTATAAAATTTCTTTTCCAGATCTGCTTTTAGTTTCACTTTACCATCAGTACCATAATTGAAAAGTTTGAACATGAGGATTTTTTGAAATTTTTTCAATTTTTCATCCGGTTCTTTGATCTTTGTCAGCTCGTAATCCTCTACCTTATTTTTATTCTCTTTCAAAATTTCTCTTATGGTCAAATATCCATGGGAGGCAAGATAAACAATCTCAGCTGAAATCGCCTTGGTGTCCATATCTTTGTCATGAAGCAAAACGTCGGCCACAATCGGTGACAATTCACTATTTTCACTATATTGGGCAATTACGGTTTTGGTAAATTTTGGATCTCGACCCTTACGCCGCCAAAGCCAGAACATCAGAACGAAAATAATTGGCGCCAGAAACAAGCCCCAATTGTCCTGAAGCCACCAGATAATAGTTTGATTGGTGGTCGGTGGTACAACAAAGCCTTTTGGCAACCACACGGCAATGGTAAAATCTTCGGCCGGATCATCATAAAGCAGTGATTTGGTTGCTGTGAATTCAATTTTGTCCGCAGCGACTTGTTTTACATCACAAAATTCCGAACTGTTGCTACCCAAAGCACCAACATAACAGGTATAACGAAAATCATCGGTCATTGGCCGATCAAAACTGACGGTCGCCGAAGCGTTCGCGATATAAGTGTCCCAATCATGGCCGGTGATATTAAAATATAGCTCATCGTGATCATCAAAATAACGAATACCACGAGTAACGTTATAATTGATAACATAAGTTTGCAGACCGGTCACCGTAAAATCCGGATCACCTATCTTGAGATAAAGAGGATTATACCCACGTTCGGCAATATTACGTCCGATACCATTTTTATCAGATACGGAAACATTACCAACTCTAAGTTTGTAATTAAATCCTTGACCATCTTTGTATTGAATCGGAATGTAGCGATAAATACCATGTTGGGGCTGTAGAAAATCAGCGAGAATAGTTTCACGGACATCAATGGTGGAGTCAGTGTTCACATGATATTCAGCGGTAAAATCTTCCAAGATCCAATTATACCAGGATCCGACCAGTGTCAAGCCGTAATTGGGATCATCAACATATAACCCGGCCTCGATATCAGAGCTATCGGTTGGCGGCAAATCGGTAATAGAAGCATCGGTAGGGGCAACAGAATTGTCTCCTGGTTCATTGAGACCTGATTCAAAATCAGGATTTTCAGACAACGAAAAATCCGGCCTGGCATTAGCTGGGATTGTGACTTCATCATAATTGACCGGCGGGTAGGCATCCTGAGCGACCACCGGCTGAATAATGAACGCTGGCAGGACAAAAAGAATGAAAATAATCAAAAGTTTTTTCATATGTTAACTTAAATATCCTCCTATTTGTAATTTGATAAGACGAGAATACACTCCACGTTTGCGCAGTAATGACTTGTGAGTGCCTTGTTCAACAATTTTACCATCATCAACCACCACGATCCGATCGGCATGCTGAATGGTGGATAAACGATGAGCCACTATAATGGTGGTTCGGTCTTTTATTACCTTATCAATGGCTTTCTTGATCATTTCCTCAGATTCAGCATCCAAAGAACTGGTTGCCTCATCGAGAATCAAAATTTTGGGATCAACCAGGATCGCCCGGGCAATACCGACCCGTTGCTTTTGACCGCCGGATAACTTAATTCCCCGTTCGCCGACCACCGATTTGTATTTTTTGGACAGTTTTTCAATAAATTCGGCCGCATTGGCAATCTTGGCCGCCTGTTTCACCTCTTTCAAGGTTGCTGATCTTCGCCCATATTTGATATTATCCTCTATCGAATCGTTAAAGATATCAATATCTTGGGTGACAATACCCAGCTGACTGCGATAATATTCCAGATCCAAATCTTTGAGATTCACGCCATCGATAAATATTGCTCCTTTGCTGACATCAAAATAACGATAAAGTAATTTAACCAACGTTGACTTACCGCCACCGGAAGGTCCGACTACTGCCACCACTTCACCGGGTTTGATTTTCAAATTAAAATCGCGAATCACATTGCCCTCACCATAGTCAAAGTAAACATTGTTAAATTCTATCTGACCGTCAAGATTAATTTTTTCCGTCCCGGTGCTTTTATCAATTTGCGGTTTAGTATTTAAAATATTTGTCACTCGCTCCACACCAACTTTGGCTTCCATGATATTGTCATAAACACGCGACAACTGAAAGAGAGAGAGATATGATTCTATAGCCAAAGTCAAAAATAAAACTAACTCACCAGGAGTGACCGTACCAATATAGGCAAAATATGCACCGAAGCCGATAACGGCCACCGTACCAATGGTAATCAAATTATAGCGGATAAAATTCCCGGCAAACATGATTTGGAAAAATTTGAATTGATTCCTCATGATACCACCAACACCGGCCTTGGTTTGTCTCAACTCATTGGCTTCCTGGACATAAGCCTGGACCGTCTTGATGTTATATACTGACTGTCCCATATTGCCATAGACGGTTTCAAAACCACTTCTAATTTTCTTTCGGTATGAGTAGAGTTCAATATTCAAGCGTAATGTTTTGATAATAAACAAGGGAACGATGATCAAGTATATCAAACTGATCCGCCAATCAATAAATAAAAATAACCCAAAAGTAAAAAGGATTCGAGTCAAAGTTGGGAATAAATCCCAAAAGAATCGCGAATAAATATTTCGGATGCTGTCCACGCCATGTTGAATCTTGGTGAGTTTGGCGCCGGTGTTTTCTTTTTCATGATAACCCAAAGATAATTCCAGTAACTTCTTGAATACTTTGACCGTCAAGCTATGGCTGATTTTGACTTCATTGTTGACAATCATCAAAGTACTATAATATTCCAACAAACTGACTATAAATGAAATAATAGCCATGCCTGCGACCAGGATAATCAAATTTCGGACAGGAATGATTGGCGTAGCAATCAGACCATCAATAATTTCTTTGAACAAATATCGGCTACCCAAGTCAATCACTTGAATCAAAGCCAGCATGAATAAAGATAATATCAAAACCCACTTATGTTCTGAAATAAGCTTATAAACATGGCTAAATACTTGAAAAACGACTTTGTTTTTGTATTTCATTTTTTTTAATTTATTGTAATTTGCAGGAATTTTAATTTACCAACAAAACCATATTAACATTATTGCTGCGACAATTTTCAGCCCCTGTCATCCATTTTTTTCACTATTCTATCCGGTTTTAAAAGACTACTATGAATAATATTTACAGTTATTAACAACAATATTACTAGCGAACCGCCTAAACACTTGATAATTTCCCAATCCGGATGGGTTATACTAACTCCTTGAATAATAAAACCAATAGTAAGAATGATAAAACCCGTCCGCGCTTCTATTGCTTGCTGATACAAGCTTATACCTAGATTATCTGAAAGCCCTCCAGGATATTTATTGCTTTCACTTCCCCATGATTCACAAACAATGTCATCTAGGTTTTTAGTCACAAAACTTTGTCCAAGATAGTAAGCACCAATTATATCTAAAAATATCCCTAAAACCTGAGGATGATTTAAGTAATTGTAATATTCTAAACTGATAGATAAAATAACAAATAATATTAGAATCATTTTTTTCATAGTAATGATCGTAGAATCGGCTATTTTAAAATTTCTAAACTACACACACAGCATGCAGTTTTTTAAATTTTATTTTATATCTTCAATTTGTACTTGTTTATATTTGCCTGACTTCAAGTCGCCCAGTTTTAATTTACCCACTCGAGTGCGATGCAGTTTAATCACCTCAATGTCAAACTCTTGGCACACGCGGCGGATTTGTCTGTTCTTACCTTCTTTTAATATAACAATAAATTTTTTATCACCCAATTTTCTAAATTTGGCTGGTTGAGTCTGGCCTTCGGTCAGTTTAACGCCAAATTTAAAACCGTTGATTAAATACTGAGAAATCTTTTTATTAACTGTCACTTCGTATTCTTTTTCTTTTTCATAGCGAGGATGAGTCAGTTTTAATGCCAAATCTCCATCGTTGGTTAGGATAATTAATCCGCTGGATTCGCGATCCAAACGACCGACTGGATATAGCCTGTCGGGATAATCAATTAATTTCAGAACTGACTCCCCTGTTTCTCGACTGACTTTGGAGGTCGAAACATAACCAACCGGTTTGTTGAGCATGAAGTAAACTTTGGTTTCAATTGGTTTAATCAATTTGCCATCAACTTGAACCTTGTCGCCAGAATTAACTTGAGTAGATAAATCGCTAACAACCTGACCATTTATTTTAACTTTGCCGGCTAAAATAAAGCGCTCGGCACCACGCCGAGAAGCTATGCCGGATTCTGCGATATATTTGTTGAGTCTGATGTCGGCCACATTAAAAATTATTCTCCGCCGAAGGACGGATTCGTCCTATGGCGAATAAGTTCTATTTAATTTAATTATTCAAGGCAATCCGCAACTAATGAATCCCAAAGCATGAAAATCATATATTTGGTCTTGGTGTTTTTTTAGATCAATTAAATTTACTCCACAACACTCAAACCGGCGGCTACCGCCTCATCGTCATCACTATCATCGCCACTAATCAAACTTTGGTAATTAGAAAAAATATCCTCGTCCAGTTTGACGTCTCTCTTTTTTTTGCCAGAAAATGATTGAACGCCTTGGGATAAAGCCGCTGTTAAAGAAATTTCATCGGGGACTTTCTTGACGATCGGCTTTCCTTGACTCACCGGTTTGGGTTCTGGTCTTGCTTGTGGCCTTTTATTTTGGGTTGGTCGAGAGGTTGAGCTGGGGGTGGTGGTTGAAGCCGATCTTGGCGCTGAAATGGAGACTGGTCTTGTCTGTGGCAATGGTTGTGGTCTTGAGCTTTGGGTTGGTCTAGACGGAGCCGGTGAACTGGCCGTTGAAGTTGAAGCGGATCTGGGAGTTGAGTTGGTAGCTGGTCGTGGTGCAGGACTGGCAGTCGGTCTGGGCGTTGAATTATACGTTGGTCTTGGACTTGACTGAGCATCTCTGGTCGGACGACTGGGACTTGGCTGTGAGCTCGGAGATTGAGTTGGGGGTGAAGTGGGCGATACTGGTTTTGGCACGACTGGAGGCGCTGGAGCTGGTGTGACCGGTTTGTTCAATGATTGCTGAACTTTGCGGGCGCGATCATAATCTATCCATTTTTTCTTTTTGGGCCACTTTGAAGGGCGTTCATCTTCATCGTCATCACCTTTTGTTTGACTTAATTCTTCTTTAACCGTTGAAATATTACTACTCATGTTTTCAGCAGTAGATTGTTGGCGTCGATATTCGCTGAGACAATCTTTACAATAAACCGGACGAACTCCATCTGGTTTAAATGTAATCTTGGTTTTTTCTCCACAAGAATTGCAATCGACAAAAAACTCTTCTTTCTCTGGCTCCTCGGCCATTCCACCTTCGCTGGCTGGTTTTGTTTCACCTTCATCATGAAGGTAGCCATGGAGGCTGGCGAGAAAATCAATATCTTTATTAACAATTTTCTTCATTTTTTTCTCATGCTGTTGTTGTTCAGCCTTTTCAATCGTAACATCGGTCGTAACTCCGCTCCATCGAGCAATTTTATCTTCGACTATAGCTCGGGGGCGACCATATCTCTCTCGTGAGACGGCAATCACCGTCTCTTCGGTTCCCGTCTCAACAGCAATTGGAGGCAGAGTACCAGCACTAAAAGGATCTGACGAGACACCATTGATCATTAGCTTGAGATAAACATGAAATTTGGGTAAATTGACCAAGTCCTCTTCGAGGAAAAATGGTTCAAATTCCTTGACCAAAACTTCAGCGTCAGCGGCTCCGACTCGAAATACAACATACGTACCAACGTTACCGAAAATTGCTGATGATACAGTCTCGTCAAGCTGCTCAACATATTGGTGACCAACTATAAGATTCAATCTATATTTTCGAGCCTCTGACAAAATGTTGGCAAATGACTCAGTGGCAAAGTTTTGAAACTCATCTACATACAGGTAAAAATCCCGACGCTCATCTTCGGGCGTATCAACTCGGCTCATAGCGGCCAACTGAATTTTAGTAACAATCATATTTCCGATCATAGCTGATGAATCCTCACCAATTCTACCTTTGGACAAATTGACCAGCAAAATTTTGCCTTCATCCATGATTTTACGCATATTAATGGTAGATTTGACTTGACCAACAAGATTTCGGACCAACGATGTGGACAAGAACTGTCCGACTTTATTCTGAATAGGGGCGATAGCCTCGACCATGAAAGATTGATTATATTTGGTGAACTCATCTTCCCAAAAAGTCTTTACGACAGGATCTTGCACCTTGGCGATCACTTTCTTGCGGTAATCTTTGTCAATAAAAAGTCGATTGACTCCAAGTAAAGTACTATCCGGATAATCAAGCAAAGCCAAAATCGCGTTTCGAAGTAAGTACTCCAAACGAGGTCCCCAACTTTCCGCCCAGAGCTTTTTGAAAACACCGACAATACCGGAGGCAACTAAATGACGGTATTTGGGTTCCACCTTTTCCAGCACATTAAAAGCGACCGGGAACTCTAGGTCAGCCGGATTGAGATAAACCACATCATTGACTCTCTCAGGCGGAATGGACTTGATAATCATTTCAACTGAATCTCCATGAGGATCCAGTAAAGCTACGCCATGACCATTGATAATATCACTGTAAACCAGGTTTTCAATTAAAACAGACTTGCCCATACCGGTCTTACCGATGATGTACATATGTCGACGACGATCGTCTCTACGAATGCCGAATTTGGCACCAACGCCTCGATAATCGGTTCGCGCAAAATATGTTATGTCTTGTGATGAATCAGCCATAAATTTTATACAGGTAAGTTACTGGGAACATTACCGCCATCAACGCTTGGTGGTCGAGGATTAATATCATGATCATCTTCAGTATCTTTATCTTCTTGAGAAAATTGATCCGCAAATGGGACTTCAACTTCTGCCTCGTCAAGCATTGCCATTGACGGCTTGTGGACTTTTGTTTTCTGCAATTTTTCTAAGACTGCTTTTTTCCGTCTTTTATCAGCCGCACCAGTCTTATCGATAGCAAATCTTTCTTCAAAATAATCATCTTCATAGTCGATAACCGGAACCTTGACTCCAGGCTTTGCCTTCTGACTGGATGATGATTGCCCTAAACCAGAAATAGGCAAACCAGCCTCCACGGGTAAACCAACCGGTGACATGACGCGTTTACTCTCAATGCGTTTGACCAATGGTCCCTTGATTTCAAAATATGGGAAGTGCCAGATTGTTGCCAACTCTTCAGTGTTGAGAATATATTTTGGACTACCGGTGGCAGAATCACGAGCTTTGTAGGCGCGCATTATATTGTTTTGTTTGACCTGTTTACGATATGCTTTGAACCACGGCCAGCGAGCATGTGTTTTGTTTTTGTCAGGTTTGAATCCATTCAAGTGTAAGTCTGAAAACTGTTTAATAGCGCCAAAGGTACCGGAGACGCCCCGTCCTTTATTAAAAACTTCTTTACGAGCAAAATAAACAATTCTCACCTTTGATAAAAAACCAATTTTAGCAACTTTGCGCGCAATCCCTTCGGTTTGGGCCTTTTCTACTGGAGGCAAAAAGAACAGTCTATCCTCATCTTTTTTATCACCCTCTACGTCACCAAACCCCATAGCACCAAGCGCTTGATTGCCTAATTCATTAAACCATCTGACCGGTTCATCCATAATGATATTCATCCAATCTTTTTTTTCATCAACCTTTTGACCAACCATTTTTTTGATGGCATTTTGACCCTCTTTAATCCATTTGGTATCAGTCGGATAAATTAAAATCTGGAACCAAAACTGTTCACCTGGTCCGAGCGTATTCATCACTTCGAGCAAAGCGGTCAATGGATCTTTAATGTCTCGATTGAGACTACTTTCAAACTCAATATAGGAACGAATTGGAAAGTATGATTTGTTATACAAGGTTAAATCCGATCCCCAAACATCATATTCGTCACTGGGAAATGTGACGTTTATATCTTTGGCATAATCTTCCACTTCACTGATTTCCGCATCCGGATATTGAGAATAAACCGCTGCTTCCACAATATCTCGCCAGTGAACTGGAGTTCGGACCACGTACTGAATATAACCATCAATACTAACAATCTCCAAACTAAAGCCTAACTGATAGGCGCCATCAAAAATTTCCTCCTCCCATTCGAGGGGCATATGAGCGCCAGCCAAAGTTGAAAATAAATTTTCTACCGCTTGTGGTGATTGCAGATTTTGTCGGGGAATATCAAGGGCAAGAAAGATGTACTTTTGTTTTTTTGAAAACTTTATTTGGTTGTTATAAACAAAAAGCTCAAATCCGCCCCAAATGCAAACAAGGAGGATCAGTATCCATCCGCCATTCACCAGGAAAAACCAGAGTAATTCATAAAATGGTTTTTTGCCTAATGTATCAATCCAACTAAAATCAAATGAGACTTGATATCCCAATATTGAAATATTCATAAATTCATTAAAATTATACCACTATTTACAGACTGTAACAAGAAAATAGTGGGTAAATTATAAGTAGTTAACAGTAAATTATCCATCCTTGTCACCCTGAACCTGCCTGCCGGCAGGCAGGTTCAGCACAAGGTTCAGCGTGACAAACTGGTTGTAAAATATAAAAACAAAAACCGAGACTGAAAACAGTTCCTCGGATTTGCCTATATGTAAAACCTTGACCCACTTCAATCACAGCTAAGCCATAATTGATTGTGGAGGTTATTTATTTTAGTTCAAACATTCCGTTTGACAACTTGTTGAACTTATTCTTGTTAATCAATGACAAATAAATTGTTGACGGATTAACTTGACGTTGCTTCAAAACCTGCTCGTAAATATCTTCTTTACTCATTGGTTTTGTATTCTCGGTCAAAATTTGACTAATAATATCAGTCACTGTACCTGGAGTATAGCCCCAATCTTTCTTGGCATAAATACCACGACCGATAAGGATATAACCATCATTGGCAATAAGCTCATTGTGAACTGTAGCCGCACAGATATTCTTTTTATCGAAATCAGCTGTGTTGATAAGCTCTGCTACATCACGGAAATGTAATGGTTTTTCATTCTTTTTGAAGACCAAGTGGATCTTGTCAGCCAATTTCTTTGGTTTGACATCAGCCCATTCAGTTAGCCCCCAGCTACCCAAGATATTTTTTTCAATTTTCTTGGTTACTGACAAGTATGAATTAATGAAATCATCGACAGATACATCTGAATGCTTGCTCATCAATGGATCAATGTGAGCTAGATCTACCTTGACCAAAACTTGGCTTTTGATAGAATCAAGCAAATCTTTTTCTTCTTGAACAGCTGATTTACCAACCAAATGTTCAATTACACCATTGATAAAAGAAAAAATACTATCACGTTCTACAGCCTTCAAGACCCAAAAACTGTGATAATCATCATTTTCATTGTGTCTATCTACATTATCAAGCATATGCTCAAGAATGAAAAGATAAGCATTTTGGTGTAGAGCATTTAGATTGTATGAATCTGTCAAATGCTCTGATACTAGTTCATCTTCACGGGCAAGTCCACCACGTCGTTCAAGATACTGAACTAGAGTGGCGTTGATAGCTTCAATCTCTTGAAGATATTCCTCAGCTTTGGCTATCCTAACAAGCTTGCTAATAGCCTCTTTTTCAATCTGACGAACACGTTCACGAGTGATACCATACTCATCACCAATCTGCTTCAAGGTGTTTTTTTGCGCAATGTCACCTGTCAGCTGATAGCGTTTCTTGAGTACTTCTTGCTCACGAGAAGCCAGCTCTTCCAGCATAGTGAGGAAGAACTTCTCAAAATCTACGTTGTTACTCATGTGAGTCATAAATTTGTGAAAAGCCGACAAGCAAACTTACGTTAGTTATATATCAGCTTACATTAATAATTTGAATTATAATAAAGTATATCACCTTTCTTTAATTTTGTCAAGACTTGAGTCTTATATTATATTTTATACTATTTATGAAATATGTCAAGTGATTGTATGCCAATAATATACAGTTGTCAATAATTAGCCCAATTATTTTGTCTAAGGTCAAAAATTAGACCTAATATTTTACCTAATTTTTCGATAAAAAGACCCTCTACCATTGACTTTTTGTAAAAGATGTGCTATAATGAAGTAATTGAACTTTGACAGTCAAAGAGAATACATTACCTGAAACGCGCTAAGGAGCGCCTTAGGAGAGCGTCATGGAATTCAACCGTGAAGGCTGGTCGATGCTTTCGATCTTTATTCTCATGCTTACGATCATGATTTTCCTTCAGTCTATCTGACATAGAGGAGCTACAATAGACAGCAACCCTGGAGGTTTATTCCTCCTACTACTCATAATCTGTCTGATCGATTGTGCGATCTCAACGGCATTCTAACGAGGAGTTTCTCATGTACCAACCACAGAGAAGAAAGCCGATGAGTGTCGGCAGGGCGTGCTTCGTACTTTTTTCGACGCTCATCATCATGGCTGCCCTGACCGGTAACCATGGCTGCGGCGAAAACCAAACTCCCGAGCAGAGGTACGAAACCCATTGGGAGGCAGAGCGTCAACTGTGTGATTTCACAGCCTTCATCAACACCCAGAAGGCTTACAACCTGGAACTCGGCCAAGTCTATGACTGGCCGGAGTACCAGCAGCTTCTCAAGGTGTACAAGGAGTCTGCAAAGCAGTACACCAGCTTCGACACACCGCACTACTCGACCGAGATGTCGCAGGAGGTGGCGCTCAAGCTGCACCTGATCTACGATCGGGCCTGTCGCGAAAAGCTGGCAGGATTCGCCGATACGCAGGTCTGGGACCTGTACGATCTTTGGAACCGACTGCATGAGACAGGTTCTTCACCGAGATAACGGAAAGGGAATATAATATAATATCGAAAAGTAGCTGGTTCGAACTCATGTTCATCATTCTCTTCGCTCTTATCGTCGGTCTGCCCATGGGCAAAGCCAACGTAGAAAAAAAAGAGCGGGAAAAGATCCAACAGATTATCCAGAACTCGATCACGATGAGCGTGCTTCGTCACTTCATCGTGAACAACGACGACTAGACGTACTGTCCTGTGCCTTTGAACGTTGACTACCGATAATAGAAGGAGAGAACCCATGAGAACTCACACCCTCTACAAGGCGTCCATCGTCCACGTAGCCTTCTTCGTCATCATGGTTGCCAGCAGCCTGCTCTCGAGCGGTTGCGTTAGCCCTCCCGAGCCTCATCGGCCCTGGAAGGATCACCAAGCGGCCGACGGACAGATGGAAAAGCTGATCAAAGCCATCGATACCGACGGCAAGCTCGCGATGAGCGGCTACGGCATCATGACCCACGGCTACATCGGGCAGTGGCCCGAGTGGACCGCGGTCAAGACCGCCTACAGCGAGGCCAAGGAAGACTTACGACTCTACAAGCAGCCGCACTTCACGACCAAGAGCGCCAAGAAGGTCTATGACGCGCTCAAGGCCTTCGAAGTCCGATTGGAAAACGTCAACGATGACGTCTGCGAGCAACATGTCTCACCGGTCGTCGAAGCCTGGGATGGCCTCGAAGACTAGCCCACCGTTCTTTCCTACCCGCCTTGAATCAAAGGCAAACCTTCACTGAAAACTTTCTTTGAAGAAAACACTGATCTCTAACAGACAGTGTTTTTTGATTTTTAAATTTAATTAGTTTGATTATTTGATTTGGTTGACAAAATAGATTTTTTTTGTTAAACTATTCTGTTACCAAAACCATAGGAGGTACGTCATGAAGCAATATCTGTCAGGGATTGCAATCTTGCTTTTCGTCTTTTCATTTACCACCGGCTGTAATCAGACACCCCAGATTGAACAGACGATGAAACTGTATCATCAGGCCTACTGGGAATTGACTGATTGTGTTGTGGCCTTGAACTCCAATGATACCACTGCAAAATTTAAATCCGTGATCGATCTTACCCGGTTGCATCATCAAGTTGAGACAGATTACCGAACTAAAAAATTGAACATCAACACTCTTTCTGCTGTCAGAGATCAGCTGAAACTGGTGCAAATTGATTGTGAAGATTTCCCTGATCTTGTGGTAAAGGTCAAACAAACAGCTGAAACTTGGAAGAAGCTTCACTACAGCTTGTAGGAGGAAACATGAGCCGATATTCAATGCCCTGCCCGCATGAAGCTCATTGAGGAGTTGATCATTCGACTCACAGCCAAATACTGCCAGATCATCACCCAATTGATTTCGCGGCAATCAAAGACCTACTTCATAAGGCGGTCAAACATCAGGAAGCGGCCAGGAAATCAACAGAACAGATCAGCTCTGAGACAAAAGCTGTCGCCGATATCCAGTGTCGACTCTACCAAGCAGTCCCAGGTAATACTTGTCCGCATGAAATCCAAGACCCAACCGCTGAGAAAAGAACGAAGGAGGCTAAACTGTACCGACAATTTCTGAACGGATACTACAGTTTTAATGAAGTGACTGAACTAATATTGGATATTATCCACTAAAAACACAACAGCTAACGAGCTGTTTTTTTGATTGTTTAAATTAGTAAATAAAAAAGTGCCGCGCTTCGACAGGCTCAGCATGACACTTTTTATATATAGATCTTTATTTGTTTACTTGCGACTAAACCTTTCCCAAACAACCAATAGTGGGCTGGCAACAAAGATTGAAGAATATGTACCTAGAGCCACACCACAGATCAAAGCTAGGATGAAATATTTGATAGTGACACCGCCAAAGAAGAAAATGGCCAAGAGCACCAACAAAGTGGTCAGTGAAGTATTGATTGATCGAGTGATAGTTTCGTTGACAGATCGATTGACCAAACCTTCAAAGTCAGACTTACTCAGACGTGACAAATTTTCACGGATACGATCAAATACCACAATCGTGTCATTGACAGAGTAACCAAGAATTGTCAGCAAAGCGGCCACGAATGGCAACCCAACTTCAACCTTTAGCACAGCACCAAGTAGAGCAAAGATTCCAAGAGTGATGAATATGTCATGGAATAGAGTAACAACAGCAATCACACCATACTTCCATGATTTAATTGGCCAGGAAATTTTACGAAATGCCCAAGCAATATAAGCGACGATTGCAATTAACACAATCAAGATCGCATAAATCGCTCGACTGCGAAGCTCTTGTCCGATTGATGGACCAATAGCTTCAAAACGTTCTTCTTCCAAATTTACGCCACCGTCCTCAGTGGCAGGAAAAGAGTCTTTTAGCTTTGAAACAATTTCCTGATGAGTTTCTTCGGTGATATCTTGAAAACGAATAATATAGCCAACTTGTTCAGTGGGTTGAACTGTAACTTCACCTTCCAGGCCGAGTTCGGCCAAGCTGGACTTTACTTGATCGGGCGCAGGTACTGATTCGGTGAATCGAACCTCAAGCAAACTACCGCCAGTAAAATCAATACCGAGATTCAAGCCCCAAATAATCAGGAACACCAAACTAACGGCTATAAACACACCGGAAATTGATAACCAAATATTCTTTTTGGAAATAATGTTTAACATTTTATTCATATGATATATCAATTTTTACTTTTTATTTATTCCAAACCAGAATAAGTTCTTCTTACTATCTTTCATCCCCATAAATTGTTTGAGTAAATAACTGGTAACGACAATGGCTGAGAACATACTGACCATAATACCAACACCTAGAGTGATAGCAAAACCTTTGATCATGCTGGTACCAAACCAAGCAAGAATGAAACAGGTAATCAAAGTGGACGCATTACCATCTCGAATTGATGGCCAAGCCCGTTTGAATCCTTCATCAACAGCAGAACCAAGTGGTTTGCCGGTCTTTAATTCTTCTTTCAAGCGTTCGAAGATCAATACGTTGGCATCAACCGCCATACCGATCGACAGAATAAACCCAGCAATACCAGCTAAGGTCAAAGTAACTGGAATTAATTTAAACAAGAATAATAAAATTGAGGTATAAATAAGCAAAACAATCACAGCCATAATGCCTGGCAATCGATAATACACAATCATAAACAAAGCAACCAGAAGCAAACCAATCAAGGCCGCAAATAAACTTTTGGTTAATGATTCATGTCCCAGAGTAGCCCCAACCGTTTGCTGAGAAACAAGTTCGATTGGAACGGGCAGCGCACCGGCATTTAGACGTTGAGATAGCAATCTGGCCTCGACCAAATCAAAGGAGCCGGTAATTACCGCTTCCCCACCAGTAATTTTTTCATTGACCACAGGGATACTAATGGCAACACCATCAAGATAAATAGCAACCGGTTTGCCAATATTGCGTTCAGTAACCTCACCAAACAATCTATCACCTTCTTCGTTGAATTGAAGACTTACTTGTGGAGCACCCGAGGTCTGATCAAATGCCACCCAAGCTCGATCCAAGTGTTTGCCGCTAAGTTCAGTATTTTTCCACTTGTCGATGGGAGGTAAAATATCTGCTTCTGTTTTGGTATCAATAAAAATTCTGGAGACATCATAATTTTGTCCTTGCCTTACGCCTTCCTTGAAGATGAGATGAAATCCAAATTCAGTTTCAATCACATCAGATATTTGACCGGTTTCCATATTGAAGACAGCATCTTCAAAGTCAGAAACCATTACTCCGCGGCCAAACCAACCAAGGTCACCGGCGTTCACGCTTGCGCCCGGTTCAGATGAGTGTTCTTTGACCAAGTCAGAAAAATTATCTGGTGTTGCCAAAGCTTTGAGTTCACGAATCTTGGCTTCAGCCTCTTCCTTTGATGGACCATCAGTACAACCGGTGGCACCGTTATAACAAATCAGCAGATGACTGGCCTTAACCTGTTCGTCGCCCGCTTTTATTTCATTAACATTAACAATATTATAACCATTACCATCATCTAGTAATTTTTTTAAAACTGTTGGTTCGGTAATCTTCTGACTGGTTATTAACTCATAAATTGCTTCATACTCAGGTTCGTTCCCAGTCAGGATGCCAATTCGGCCACCTTTGTCTTTGGTTAACAAATCATCTGAGTTGCCTGCTGCTAATTCAGAGAAATCACCACCAGCGACGGCATTGTCCAAGACCAAGTTGGCAAGGGCTTCAGCATTTTTATTAAAGATAAGTAGATCATTCTTTTCTTCCGCGGTCAAAGTTCGAGCCGGAGTATCACTTTCTTCTTTGAATTCAAGAAGCGGGGTTTCACCAATCGCATTGATGGCTTCATTCACATCTTTGATACCGGCCAGCTCAACAATCACTCGCCACTTGTCTCCAACTTGATTGGTCTGAACAATTGGCTCAGCCACACCAAGTGAATTAACTCGACGTTCGATCACATCACGCACACCTTCCACAGCGGAACCTTCTTCACCCGAATCAATGTCTGAAGTATCGGCCTCATACACCAAATGAGTTCCGCCTTGAAGGTCCAAGCCAAGTGTAAACGGGCGGCTTGAGACGGTTGAAATCGAAGTGTGAAAAGTCTTGTTAAAACCTTCAATTCCTTTATTTAAAATCGGTGGGTAATCATAAACCCCAAAGAAAAGAGCCACAACAATGATCAAAACTAACCAAAGTCGTACTCGTGTTTTTTCCTTCATCTTGGCCATAGAATAATTCAAATTTAGCCTTGAGCTTTGAGCTAAAAGCTTATAGTTATTAATTGGGTAAAATGTGCCTTTATTTTAATAGAAAAACACAAATTTTGCAACCTTAGTCCCCGTTTAATGTGAACAAGTGTCGTGTTTTAGGCACGAACATATTGCACTCTGGAATTGAGATATTGGTTAGGTGTTTT
>PFAP01000025.1 GCA_002773615.1 Candidatus Falkowbacteria bacterium CG10_big_fil_rev_8_21_14_0_10_39_11 | reverse complement strand
GATTGTTTTTGCCATAGATATTGCCATATACCAAGATTATACAGTCTTGGGCAAAAACCGCCATATGTGTCGGCACATTACAAAGTTTTATTGCCAATACCGCTCATTTATTATGTAATGAATATATATTATCTCTTTTACTTCCCCTATTCCCTATTTGCTATTAGCTCTTTACTAATCGCTAACTTCTAAAACAAAAAAGAAGGCTATTTAACCCTCTTTACCCTAATTTCTAATTCTTATTTACTACTGCGTCCGTCGCAGCTTCATGCGTAGACGGATTCGCTATTTGCTATTCACTACTATGAATCCACCGTCACTCTAAACACTTCTTCCAGCGTGGTTAATCCTGATCGGACCTTATTCAAGCCATCCTGCTTCAAAGTCACCAAACCATCAGCTTTAGCCGCTTTACGCAAATCATGAGAGTTTGCCCCATCAACCATGAGAGTTCTAATCATTTCATCGATTACCAAAATTTCATACAAAGCTACTCGGCCTTTGAATCCTGTCCCGCCACAATGACGACATTCATGCCCGGATTCCATCTGCCCTGTAGCCACCTTCAAATCAAGACTTTGACTTTCATTGACATCAAAACCGAATTTGACCAGCTCTCCAGGTTCATAACGCTGCACAATATGCATACATTTGCTACAAATTCTCCGCACCAATCTTTGAGCGCAAATCATTTGCAGGCTGCCGGCCAAAAGATATGGTTCAATTCCCATTTGCAGCAACCTGCTGATCGTCTCCGTAGAATTATTCGTATGAAGCGTTGACAGCACCAAGTGCCCAGTCAAAGCTGCTTTGATCGCAATTTCCGCGGTTTCAAAATCACGAATCTCTCCGACCATAATAATATCCGGATCTAAACGCAAAATTGATCGTAGAGACTTCGCAAACGTCAAATCGGTCGCTTCATTAATCGGAATTTGATTGATACCTAGGATCGGAATTTCAATCGGATCTTCAATCGTCATAATATTGTCAGTTTCCTGATTTA
>PFAP01000032.1 GCA_002773615.1 Candidatus Falkowbacteria bacterium CG10_big_fil_rev_8_21_14_0_10_39_11 | reverse complement strand
TGTTTTTGCCATAGATATTGCCATATACCAAGATTATACAGTCTTGGGCAAAAACCGCCATATGTGTCGGCACATTACATAAAAATATTGACTTGCTAACAATTTTATGATATAATCTTATGTCCCGTTGCCAATAACAAGAAAGGAAAAAACACATGAGCACGAACGAAAAGCGTCCAGAGTGGATGAGTGAAGACGTTTGGGAAGTCCTACTTGAAAGTCGAGAACGACTGAAGGTCAGACAGGGACAAACCTTCCTGAATCATTTTTGGCAGACGCCAAGTATTTTACTCGTAACTGTGTATCAACTGAGCACTTCGAATTCTGCCTGGTTTTCATCCTGCCGGATAGCATGATTACTCCTCGAAACCTCCGTGGCATCAAGGGGCTGTTCTGCGCCACATTCCACGCTGTCACTTTCACCTTCCTCGAGAAGACGTATGAATGCTGCTTCAAGTGTGATAAGCCGACAGATTCCATGGTGACAAACCTGTCGCCTTCTCGTTCATAAACGATCGTAATACTGGCGCGAAGTCAGTACTATGATACAAACAAACAACCCAGGCAAGGGGGAGACAAATGGCCGAGTATGATCCTTATCCCAAGTTTTCTAATGAAGCAAAAGCATGGTTCATGGCTATGATTGAAGGTATGGTTTCAAAACCTGATCAGGCAAACTTCGCAAGAATCAAGGGAGGCAATGACCTCGAAGTTGCGATCGTTGTGGATCCTGAAGATGAACATGTGTTTACCGAGGAGGTTTGCGGAGCTCTCAGAGTTCTTCTAGCACAGGTCACTAAGACATGTTGGCCTGTTGTCTATCTCAAAAACACCCCACATCCTCAAGCAGAAGAATCCATCCGAATGGCTAGGTCATAGGTTTAATATCTCGAACTGATTACACCCAGTCAGGATAGCATTTCCTGGCTTTTTTATTTTAAATTAAAATCAAATATTTGGCAATACAAAAATCGCACATTCGGTGCGCTTTTTGTTTTATATTAGACGTAAGTTTGTTTCAATGCCTGCAAAATCAAAGGTACTTTTTGGACAGAATCGTTAAAACCGTACTCCAAACGAGAGCGAACGCCTTCCCATTTATCTTCAGCCGTATATTCAGCTTCGCGTACCAAACCTTCCAATTTTTCTTTGTGAGATTTTAATTCAGCCAGTTTATTTTGATAAACACTTTTTGATTCTTCTTTTACTCGTGTCGACATTTGGCTGGTGCTGTTGAACTCCGGAGTCACTTGGTTCAGTAAACCTTTGCCTTTGGTCACAAATTCTTCTTTGGTCATATTAATTTTATTTATGTTTCTTTAAGATCCAGCTGACAAAAAATGAGAATACAGAATATATCAAGGCGGCCCAAAAGGCTGGCCAGAAACCGGCGACTTCAAAACCTTTGACAATGGTAGACGTTAACCAGAACATCAAACCGTTGATAAAAAATGTTCCGATCCCTAAAGTTAGAATATTGATTGGTAACGTCAATAACTTGATTATGGAACCGATAATAGCATTGACTAAACCAAAAATTACCACAATCAAAAGGGCGGTATAAAAACTCTCAACAATAATCCCTGGATAATAAGTCGCCAGGAAGTAAATAACGGCGGCATTCAAAGCCCAGCGGATGATTAAAAGCATAGGTTTGTAGTATTAATAATTAAGGTCTAGAAAGTTGAGGATTGGTGGCTGGTGAATAATAATTGGATGCGGGATAATTTTATTTTGACAGCTTACGCTTGAGCTTGTTCAGCAACTTTGAAGTTTCTCCATGTTCGTCAAAAATATCCATAAAAACCCGAACCTCCTTGGAGACCTTGCGGCGATTGAAGGCATAAATTATTTTCACGCCCCAATAATAGAAAATCATAACAACAATCATGGCGTAAAAAAACCATAAAAGATAATTGTTGTGCAAACTCCAGAAATTAACATTGACTTTAATGCTGTCATATTTTCGATTCCCCTGACTGTCGATCACGGTCAAGGCAACGGAATGATTCCCCGGTGAAAAAAAAGCTTGAACTGTCGGACTGTGATAAACCTGATCACCATCGATCAACCATTCATATGAAGCCAGCTCAACATCACCATTGCTGAGGGAATAAAAACGATATGTCTGCCAATCAATCTTTTCATGACGAATCACGATTTGTGATTGATTATCAAAAGAATCAGCTGCCATGGCGGCGGTTGGTATAAAAGAAAATATAAAAATTAAAATTAGAAAAATTCTACCCCCCATCTTATCTTTTAGATCGTAAGAATATAATAGAAATAGCTGAAAGAACTGTGACAACCAAGATCAACGCCCAGACATAAATATTGGCGAATGACCAAAAAGGTACACTGACCACCTCAGTGTCAGTAATATTATTGCCATAAGGTCCATCAACTGATAATTTTACAAAATGAACACCGGGTCGGCTGAAAGCGTGAACACCATTTCGCTTCATGGTAAACCCATCATCAAACTCCCAAATGAAATTCATTTGGTCAACATCGGCAGCAGAATCATCAGAAGTAAAAGCATAACGATACTCGCCCCAGCCGATTTGCTCAAGTTCTATATTGACTCGAGTCACATTGCTGGCGGTAAGTAATTTTTGCTCCAATGGTAAGTTGGGATATGCCACTTCCTCAGAATCTTTGACCACATCTTTTTCTTTATCAACTTGATTATTATTTTTAACTTCAGTGTTAGGCTGCTCCGTTAACTCCGGTTTGGGTTGTGGATCATTCTTTGGCTCTTCGACTAGTGCCGGTTCTGGTTCTACTGGCTCTGGCTCCGGTTCAATAACCTCTTCTTGGCTCCGAGTTCGATCGTTGGGATAAAAATCCTGATTATCATTTACACCGTCACCATCACTGTCCTGATTGAGAGGATCGGTACCCATTTGGTTTTCCTGCTCATTGGTTAAACCATCGTTGTCATCGTCGTCATCATATTCATCGGCAATGCCATCGCGATCCAGATCTCCTTTGGGTCGAATCAAAACAGTTTGAGCTTCATTGTTGATTAAATTTTGGTCACCGGGTCTGACATTTTGAATCTTGGCTGTAATATAAAAATCATCAACCGGTGTGCGCCAATCAACAAACACTTCATCAGCCAGCCCAGCGGCCCGAACCGAAACTTCTTGTGTGGTACCAATCAGTTCTGAGCCACCATAAAAAGCCACACTGGCAAAGACATCTTCATTACCCCAATTGACTATGCGAGCATAGATTCTGATCGGTTGAAGTTCAACAATTTCGCCAAACGGGCGGGAAAAGAAAATATCTTGACTGCTGATGCCAACATCGTAATTGTAAGTCTGAGAGTGAACAAATGAAAGTGGTACAAACAGACTAAATAAAATTGAAATTGATAGTATTTTTTTTATCATAAACACTTTTAAATGGATCCATAATAATCAATGTATCACTATTCTTTTTCTCCAAATCGAGAGTTAGATATTTCATCTGGAGTAGCCAGTCTTACTTCGTCTATTGGGACAACACCCATATGTTTAACCTTGATCCTAGGTCCATCTGGCGAAGGTCGAACCGCATCAACAGCACCGATCTGTCCTGTTTCGGTCAAATATACAATTGAATCCGTGGGAAATTTTTTTTACTGCTTGATCAAATGATTCATCTTTAAAGACATCCGGATCAATACGATAAAAATCATCTGGTGTTATATCGGACATAATATTTAATAAATATTTATACAAGACTAATGAGAAATTTCAAATTGATTAGCAATTCGAAGCAATAGACTTTCTTGATAATGTTGGCCGAGAACCTGCAAACCAATTGGTAAGCCATCCTTGTCTCCAACCGGGAACGATAAGGCCGGCAAGCCAGCCACGTTGGCGGAAACAGTAAAGATATCTGACAAATACATAGTTAAAGGATCATCAAATTTTTCACCAATAGCAAAGGCTGAATGTGGCGTGGTTGGAGTAAGAATAGCATCAACATCCTTGAATGCTGCAATAAAATCATTGGTGATCAAAGTGCGGAGTTTTTGAGCTCGTTTATAATAATCATCGGCATAACCAGCAGACAGAACATACGTTCCGAGCATGATTCGGCGTTTGACTTCATCACCAAAGCCGATACTCCGAGTCTTGATGTACATTTCATCCAAATTGCCGGCATTGGCCCGAGAACCGTAGCGAACGCCGTCATATCGAGCCAAGTTGGAAGATACTTCGGCAGGCATTAATATATAATAAGTCGACAAAGCATATTTGGTGTGCGGCAAACTGATTTCTTTGACATCTGCGCCCATGTCACGAAGTTTGTTGATCGCTTCGAGAATAGTTCTTTCAACATCTTTGTCCATCCCCTTGATAAAAAACTCTTTGGGTAAGCCAAAAACTAAACCTTTGAGTGGTTTCTCGATGTCTTTGGAAAAGTTATCTTTTTTGTTGATTGAAGTGAAATCGTGCTTGTCTTCACCGGCAATAACATTCATCACCAAAGCGGAATCTTCAGCACTCTTTGTCAGTGGACCGATCTGATCAAAGCTGGAAGCCATGGCCATGACACCATATCGGGAGACTCGACCATAAGTTGGTTTGAGGCCGATCAAACCACAAAAACTGGCTGGCTGGCGAATTGAGCCACCAGTATCAGAACCTAAGGCAAAAACACATTGATTGTCAGCGACAGCGGCAGCAGAACCGGAGGAAGATCCGCCAGGAACCATCTTGATGTTGTGCGGATTTTTGGTCGGACCAAATTTTGATGTCTCCCCTGATCCGCCCATGGCAAATTCGTCCATATTGGTTTTACCCAGAATAACTACGCCTTCAGCTTTTAATCTGGAAATGACAGCGGCATCGTATATCGCAGTATAATCCTCTAATATTTTTGAACCACCCGTAGCCACCAATCCTTCGACCAAAATATTGTCCTTGATGGCACAAGGCACCCCTTCTAATAAGTTTAGCTTGCCACCAGCGGCAATTTTGTCATCAACTTTTTTGGCCTGAGTCAGAGCACCATCCTCATCAATCAAAATGAAGGCGTTAATGCTGTTGTTCCGCTTTTTTATCTGCTTGAGATAGGCTGATGTCAGCTCAATACAAGTAAATTCTTTATTTTTCAAGCCTTCATGGACTTGTTTAATGGTAAAGTTTTGTAATTCCATAGCTTAATCATCATTAAAAACAGCTTTGACTCGTACATGGCGCTCATGCACATCCGGAGCAGCAGCCAAAACTTTTTTGCTATCACAAATCTCAAAAGCCTCGTCCGGCCTGGTTATATTTTGCTGAGCAGTAATATGGTCAGTCGCTTCAACTTGGCTGACATCAATTTCGTCCAGCTGTTTGAAATAAACCAAAATTGAAGAAATCTGTTCGGCGTATTTACTTTTTTCGTCTTCTGTGACGTCTAATTTGGCTAATTTCGCCAAATGTTCGATCTGATCTTTGGTAATCATATGGGACTATTTTATCACTAATACTAAGAGAAAACAAGTTTTATTTGTCTAGTCTTGCCTTAGACTTGAACGCCGTAAATATCAGCAATCACCTTGGTGATGCGTCTGGCCTCTTG
>PFAP01000012.1:5747-7899 GCA_002773615.1 Candidatus Falkowbacteria bacterium CG10_big_fil_rev_8_21_14_0_10_39_11 | reverse complement strand
TTCTTTCCCCAGTGTTTCATCTCCATCGCTTGCGCGAGCATTGTTTCTGATTTGGTGTTCCAATCTGCATAAGTCTCGACAGAAATCGGACCTGCAAGTTCCTTATCAAGTTCGGCTACCATATCTTTATAAATATCCAAGAGCTCGATCTCTGAGAGTTTTTTACCGCTGGCGAGATACTTTTGGACCTCAGGATTTTTTGCCACAAGGCTCGGATTTGTAGTCTGACCATCGAGTGTACCGAGCAGACTTTTTGCCTTTTTGGTTTCTGAGGGATCACCTGAATCTAAAAATATTTTTGGTAGTTTTATTGACATTCAGAAATTATTATACAAGTATTGATTGAAAGGTCAAATGGAGAGTGAGTGAGACGACCACTTTAATCATGTAAAATAAGGCTTTGAATATATGAAGAAAATAAATACAGTAATTTTTTTTAGTTTGATTGTGCTTTGCGGGTTTGTGTGGCGCGGATTTCAACCCGATTTGATTAATACATCTCCAAAAGAGCATAACGTTGAAACAGTTTTAGACACAGTAGAATCTATAAAACCTGTCAAAAATGTTGAAAAATCTGTTTTTATTCCTTACTGGAATATACGCGAAACGCACTCTGAAATTGAAGAGTATGATAAAGCAATATATTTTGGCGTTGCTCCAGATAAAAATGGCGATCTGATCGATGACACAGGTTTTCAATATATTGACAAATTCATTGATGTTACAAATGCTTCACAGGATAAGCTGTTGACGGTGCGGATGCTTGATATTGATGTCAATCTCGCAGTTCTTGAGGATGATTTGGTGCAAAAAAACTTGGCAAATAACGTTGGAAAAATTATCTCTGACAATGATTTTGATGGAGTGGTTCTTGATCTTGAGCTTAGTGTTCTTCCGACCGCGTCTGTTTCAAATCAAATCACTTCATTTGTTAAATCTTTTTCTGAGGGTCTTAAGATCGGGACTGTCCCGAATCGGGACAGTCCCGTATTTCTAGCGCTTTACGGCGACACATTTTACCGCGGTCGTCCATATGATGTTGAAAAGCTGGCAAAATATGTTGACGGAATTTATATCATGGCGTATGACTTTCACAAAAGTCGAGGAGAGCCTGGACCAAATTACCCATTAAATGATTTTAAACAAATGATTAAAGATTTTTCAGCAATAGTTCCGCGCGAGAATATCACAGTAATATTTGGAATGTATGGATATGACTGGACTTTGGGATCACAGGGTTTGCCATTGAAAGCAGCAGTTGCCGTTCCAATAAACGAGATTGACACGAGTGGCGCGAATATTGATCCTAAGTCAAAAGAAAAAAATATCACATATACTGACGATGAGGGCTACGATCATGTTTTATGGTATGAAGACTTGGAGTCATCAGACGTGAAAATTGAGTACTTGAAAAGTCAGGGAATTGGGAGCGTGGGATACTGGGTTTGGGGGTATTATTAAGCAAGAGTCAATCTTCATCATTTGACATTTGACATTTGACATTTGACAATGATAGTACTATGATAGACTGTGATTGTAAATTAATTTTCTTATGAATCAACAAATTAGAATATCTTTAACTGATGAGGTTCAAGGCGTTTTGGAGTATTTGAAGAAAAATAAATACCCAATTCTCAGTTATCCAGAAATCATTCGCGTAGTACTTTCACAGGAAGTTTCAAAGGAAATTGAATCAACAAAAGGGAGTGAAATTGAAAAATCCAATAGCGAGCCTTCATCTGATGAGCTGATGGCGCTTGCGCAAGATGCATTTTATGTAAACGATAAAGACGAGGTCGAATATTTTGAAAGTGACGCGAAAAAACCCTTTACTTTCTAAACATGAATTACAAAATAATCCTTATTGATTTTGCTTATTCCGATGAAAGTGGCTCAAAACTTCGTCCTGCTCTTACCTTGACAAAACCAAGTAATAAATATGGTGATTTGATTGTGGCGGCTATTACATCAAATACAAAACGCAAACATCAATCTGGCGATGTGAAAATTGAGAGAGGCGATATCGATTTTGCAAAGACGGGACTGAAAGAATCTTCAGTAATTCGACTAGGAAAACTCGTCACCACTCATGTAAGTAAAGTGAAAAACGAACTCGGAGTACTTCCTAAAAAATATCATTTCGATATCCAAA
>PFAP01000012.1:0-5724 GCA_002773615.1 Candidatus Falkowbacteria bacterium CG10_big_fil_rev_8_21_14_0_10_39_11 | reverse complement strand
TTCTTTTTCTTCTTCCTCAAAGTAAATCCGTATTTTTTGAAAACCGAATAAAAGATTGATATAATAGGCAAATATGGAAAGTGCGCTTACCAAGATGCTACCACATGAATTGATCATTCCTGAGATCACTGCGCCAAGTGAGCCTATCGAGTATGATCTTCAAATCATGGCTCATACTGCCACAACAATTGTCGAATCTCTCGGAATCGAACCTGAAAGTGTTGTCCTTCTATATTACCAGGCGCAGGGGGAAGCTCTGACTGCTGAAATTCGAAACAAAATCATTGAATGTGGTGCAACATTTATTGACGTGCCATTTTCTTATGCTCATGTTGGCGATCTTATCAGATCTGGGAAAGGGCGAACTCAAGAGCATATTGATGCTGACATGGTAAAAATAAAAGATGGGTTTACTCATGCGGTCAATATTAATGCAAATAGAAACGATGATAATGGACTTAAAAAGCCTGAGGAATTAGAAGCATTAGGGGAATATATTAAAGCACGTGGGCCTTTTTTTGGGGCGATAATGGATTCAAGATGGATGAAAGTTGATTTGCCCACTCCTGAGGAAGCGGCAACCGCTGGGAGAGCTTGGGATGAGTATTACACGATGGTTATGCGATCATTTGATCGACCGTGGGACCAAATCAGCGAGGCTCAAGAAATCCTAGCTCAACGCCTTCAACAGGGGTCAAGACTTGATGTGTTTGTAAAATCAGAAGATGCGCGATTTACGACCAAATTATCAATGAAGATCGGAGGGAAAAGTACCGCCAATTCGACCATTGAGTCAAACTTTCCAGGAAGCGAAGTATTTTTCGGACCAGAACGTGGGACTATGAACGGAACGCTTGGTATTGATCACCCCTTTATTCTTGAAGGCCAAGTCATTCCAAACCTTGTATTGACAATCCAAGATGGAGCAGTAACTGATTATAAAGTATATGATGATGATGGAAATATTGACGTAGGGGCACAATCTCGAATAACGAAGCTTTTTG
The DNA here is from genome assembly GCA_002773615.1 of Candidatus Falkowbacteria bacterium CG10_big_fil_rev_8_21_14_0_10_39_11. Lineage (GTDB taxonomy): Bacteria > Patescibacteriota > Patescibacteriia > UBA11705 > UBA11705 > UBA11705. Next base: position 4,720 of record PFAP01000012.1, on the reverse strand, counting down.
ATTTATTAAGAGATGATGAAACCGGTAAAATTGAAATTGGAGAGTTTGGGATAGGGACAAACTCAGAACTTTTTGGAATTATTCCCAATCCTCAACTATCTGAAAAAGCACGTGGACTTCATCTTGGTATTGGCGGGTTCGGAAATGATTTTTCCGATCAAGACAATGGGGTTAGAACACCTCGAGGTCATATTGATTTTGTTCGCCAAAACGGAGGTACCCATTCCACTATGACAGTTGATGGTAAAGTCATACAGGCAAACGGCTATTTTGTTGATCCGCGTTTATCCATACTCCATACTCGTCAAGGCTAAAGTTGTATGATTAATGGAATTTATTAATCCGTTTTTTTAGCTTTTTTCTTTTTCCTCAAAGTAAATCCGTATTTTTTGAAAATTCCCATCTCTTTCAGTTTCCACATGAAAAGAGCACCTTTGCTACGGGCTTTTGAGTCGATTACAAATCGTAGTGCCTCCTCCAAAACCGGTCGGGGGAGTTCTTTTGACATTTTTATATAAAGTGACTTTCTTCTGGAGTCTTGGAGCTTGTCTGCGAGTTGAATCCCAAAAGTCTGAAATTCACGTGAGACGTACCTGTCTTCGACTGGGTCAAACTTCCGCAAAATATCTCCGATGGTTTTCATATTTATGATTATAACTCTTTTATAACGAAGAATGCTGACAGCGGGCAGACTAAGAGTTGAATTTATTTATTAGCTGGAGGTAAAGACTGATGTATTCTTTTGCCATTCTTTGATATGTGAAATTCTTTTCAACTGAGGCTCTGCAATTGTTGCGCATCGTCATATATTCAGCAGCAGACAAAGATTCTAATTTTTTCATTGCCTCGACTATCCCATTCAAACCATCTTCAGGATTGACTAAATACCCAGTTTCTCCGTCAATAATGATCTCTTTCATTGCTCCTCGATCAAAAGCGATTACAGGAGTTCCACTACTCAACGCTTCAACAACCACCAAGCCAAAAGGCTCTTCCCATTGAATAGGAAAAACAAATGCTTTTGACTGCTGAAATAATTCTTTCTTTCTCTCTAACCCCTTTGCTGGTTCATAAAGAACTTTATCACTCAAAAGTGGTTCTACCTCATTGTCAAAATAACTTTGATATTTTTTTCTATCAATATCTCCACTTAAAATCATACTTAATCCCAATTTGTCAGCTGCTTTTGCTGCAATATCTGGTCCTTTTAGAGGATCAATTCTACTTAACCAAACGTAAGAGCTAAATTGAGTATGGGTTGATTTTGGATAAATATCGATATCAATTCCGTTGTTTATGTAATGAACATTATTTTTTAATAAGCTTTTGCTAAATGCATTTTTTGATACAAAGCAAAAGTCTTCATTCTTGTTAAATCCGATCGTATTATAGAGGTTGTAAAATTCTTGATGCTCGAAAAAATCTCTATGAATTGTGTGAAGAATTGGAATTTTAATTTCTGATGAGAAAAAAGAGAGAAGAAATGTCTTTAGAAAATTTACATGGAGAATGTCATATTTATTTTTATTAACATCTTCAATGATTTTTTTTACCTCAATTAGGGTGTAAGGATATACAAAATCTACATTAGAAGATGATTTTATTGCTTCTTTTGGATCACAAATATAAACGTGGTGTGTTGCATCTGTCTTGCTACCTTCTGCGCAGTACAAAGTCACTTCGTGCCCTTGACTTACAAGGCCTTTTACAAGTAAATACGTCAAAGCTTCAGTTCCACCGAAGGGATTTTGTTCAATTGGTTTTGTGATAACGCCAGCTACAGCAATTTTCATTATGAGTTAATTTTATCACAATCAATCAAAATGAGTAAATTACCCTAGTTCTCAACAGAAAATTTCTCGTAAATTTTTATAAATTTATTGGCGATTGCTGGCCAGTCAAATTTATCCTCGGCGATTTTTCGAGCTGCGATCCCCATTTTGCGACGGAGAACATCGTCGTCAAGAAGCTTGTTAACTTTTTCAACAATATCGGTAGAGTTTCTTGATTTGACAAAGTATCCATTTTTGCCATCTTTTACGGCAATAGGGATTCCTCCCTTGCGAGTGACAACAACAGGCGTCTCGCAAGACATCGCCTCGAGAATTACGAGTCCGAGTGGCTCATCCCAAGTTGATGGTGCCACAAAAACATCCGCCAAACTATATAACTTTACTAGTCGAGCAGTGTTATCGACGTGACCAGCAAAATGAACATTTGTAATATTTTCATCTTTTACAATTTTCATTAAGTTTTTTTTCTCTGGACCATCACCTGAGATTACTACTTCTCCGTGGATCTTTTTCGCAGCACGAATTAAATATTTCACACCTTTATATTTAGTTAATTTTCCAGCAAAAAGAACGATCTTCTTGCCTTCTAACCCAAGTTCTTTTGCAATTTCTTTTGTAGGTCCTTTGCTGAATTTTTTGACCTCAACGCCACCTGGAATGACTCGCATGTTTTTCTTAAACTCATCTCCAAAAACTTTCATTGCCCAGTCTTTTGTATATGCTGAATTTGGGATAATTTTTTTTGCCTTACGAAGTGCATCCATTGTAAGGGCGATGTATCTTTCATCTTTTTGAGCTGTTGGAAGTTCTGATCCATGGACGGTAATTATGTATGGGATTTGATAAGTAGATTTGATAAATCTAGCGACCCAAGAGAGTGGGAAAGCGTGGTGAACATGGATGATGTTTGGTTTGAAATCTTCGACAGCATCAGCCACTGAGTCAAGAGCAAATTTGTGAAATTTCAGAATATCCCGATTTGAAAGATCGGTCATCAATTTGCAGTTTGGCCACTCAGGATGTCCCGTAAAGGCGCTGCGGTAGGGCATTTTAAGGGGATAAAGCTTCACTCCATTGATAGGTCTCGTGTCAGGTGTCACAACAGCTGCTCTGTGGTGCTTATTTACCTCTTTTGCCAAGTACCTCGCATAAGTACCCGAGCCCGAACCGTAAAACGGAAATGAAAGTAAATACAATACTTTCAGTTTTTTCTTAACCATAAGTTGTATTATATCAAAAAATGTCATTCCGAGCGCTGGTTCAATGTCATCTCGAGCGTTAGTCGAGAGATCCCTCCACTCCGGTCGGGATGACAAATACTACAGTCGGGATGACAAATACTAGAATTAATCCTTATTTTCTGCTACCTTGATATATATGGCAAAATATGTTCCAGATATTACATCTGATCGGTGGGTGATAATCGCAGACGGTCGAGATGCGCGACCAGATGAAAATAAAGAAAAAGACGCAGTTGAGATTGACAACACAAAAAAATGTCCGTTTTGTCCTGGGAATGAAAGTATGACAACAGAGGAAGTGTATCGAGTAGGTAAGGGTCATGGCGTTGAAAATGGCTGGGAGGTGCGAGTTATTCCAAATAAATATCCGATCACAGACATACATGAAATTATCGTTCATGCTCCATGCGAAGACGATCTCCATCATTTGCCAAAAGACCATCTAATTAAGATCTTCCAAACTTATAGAAATCGCTACAATCAACATTCATCAAAGGGTCAAGTCGTAATTTTCTGCAATCGAGGAGAGCATGCTGGAGCCTCAATCGAGCATCCTCATTCGCAACTGGTTGTTCTACCAGATCAAATCAATATTTCTACATTATCACTTGAAACGATCGATAATATTGTTGAACAGAATGACGACTTTACACTATTCTGCCCAGATTTTTCACAATGGCCATATGAGGCTTGGTTGTCATCCGCGAAAAAAGATAGTGTTTTCGGAGAGGTCACAGACGATGAGATTGAGTCGTTAGTCAAGATGTATACAAGACTGATGGAGCGGCTTGAGAATATTCACAAAACTAAAAATAAGACAGGTCGTGAGTTTAGCTACAATTTTTATATTTATCCAAAAAAAAATTGGTATATTCGAATAATCCCACGCTTTGTATATCGCGCCGGATTTGAACTTGGAACTGGACTTTCTGTAAATCCCTACGACCCGGCAGATGTCGCCGCTGATTTGCGTGGTGAGGTTGAAGATTATAGCTGTAAAACACAAGAAGATGAGGTGGTGAGATTGAAAAATAAACTTAAAGCCTTGGGGATTGAAGAATAGCGTTATTGTCACTCTAAATTATCCACAATAATCTGAAGTTTCTCAAATATTTTCGGGAAAGTTTCTTCAATTTTCTCTCGTTCTTCTCTAGTAAAATTTGAAAGAACATACTCCTCCCCAGGTGTATCTGACACATGAAGACGATTATCCACACCGATTCGGATCCGGAAAAACTCTTTTGTTTTGATCGCCGCTTCAATTGAGGTCAATCCATTATGCACTTTTGGACCGATACCAAGCTGGATTTTGAATTGTCCGATTCGCATGTCAAGGTCATCGTGGATGACAAAAATATTTTCTGGTGGAAGATAAGTATTTCGCATGATCTTGGCGATTGCCCGGCCTGTACGGTTCATGAAAGTTTGGGGTTTGGCGAGGATAGTTGTCAGTTGTTGGTTGTTGGTTGTTGGTAGGTCGATTTTGGCGATTTCGCTTTCAAGGTATTTATCAAATTTGAACTCACTTTTTCCTTTATTTAGATAATCCAAAAACATAAATCCGACATTGTGGCGATTTTTTTGATACTTCTCACCTGGATTTCCGAGACCGATGAATGCGAGTTTCATTAGTATTCATTATAACAGTATCGACTCAGAAGATTTGATCAGGAGTCATCGAGCTCA
>PFAP01000024.1:5885-7883 GCA_002773615.1 Candidatus Falkowbacteria bacterium CG10_big_fil_rev_8_21_14_0_10_39_11 | reverse complement strand
TCAGATTATCAATTAATAAAACCGCCAAATGTGTGTGCCTAAAACAATTAATATTTGAGTTATTTTCATTATTGATTGACGAATTATCTTTCTTTATGTTACTGTAAAAAAAGAACTGTTTCAACACCCGGCAGGGATCTAGCTTCTCGCGAGAGGCTAGGGGAGGAGTACCATGACCGGACAAGGTAAATGGGATCAGGTGCAATTTGATTTGTCTCGAAAAACAGAACTTACCATCGATGGAGTCTTTACTCTCAATTTCCGTCGTCTAGGTGATGATTGTGATGGTGATCATGCATTCACTTGTCACAATTTGGGTTCCACAGAATTGCAGTTGAAGTTTGAATGGAAGGGGGCTTCAGTCGAGGGAAAAGAAAATCTCCATATCGTTGAAACTGGCAAAACAAAAGAGTTTCTTTTCTTTCCAGGTCGTTATATTATTGTCTCTTGGCGCCATGTATAATTCACTTGAAAATTCAAGTGATTTTTTGTTTACCGTTGACAAGCCAAATATAAGTGTTAATATATATTGTTCATTACATTTAATTTATAAGAGTTTGATTTCTCAAGCAATAACAACACAGCGATGGGGGGCTATATGATCATTAAATTAGAACTGATTACTACTAGAGATTTGTTTAATTTGATTGAATTTATAGAAAGCAAAGAGACTAGACAGCCATATCTAGATTATGATCACGAGTGTTATCGGATTATGGTGAAACATATCAAGCCAGTGGTTAAAATTATTAAGCAGACTCAAGCCGTTCAAGAAGTCGACATCTATGGATACAAATTTAGGTTCTGGACAGTTGTACTTGATGTTCAAGACACTTTTTCAGCTTTCCCAGCTAACAGCGGATATCAAATTAAGCCAGGCGACAGTTCTGAAGTTGGGGGGCACCAGTTTGAATTGGTTCAGATACCAGGATTTGAATCTTTTCCTGATCTTAGCTTTGAGGTTTTAAGAGACGCAAATGGCGAACCGATTATCAAAGATTAAAATGCTGCTGAATTTTTTTCGGGGACGCTATTTGGTCATGGTAAGAATGCCTGTTCATTTTGTGTCTGACTTTATGTCATATATTAGACCATCAAAGGATAAGGTAGATGTGTCAGAGTATCTCACCAGACGAATTAAGAGAAACAGGAAAATATTGACAAGTAGCTACAACAAGTTATTTCTGATCATGATTCATTATATTAAAATTATCTCGCTTGAAAATTCAATCGATTTTTTGTTTAAAAAATAATTGTTAAAGGTTTATCATTGACTAATGTCATAAATTATGCTATGATGCCTTGTTGTCTCGAGATATCCACAACCGATCTCTGGAGGAAGAGCATGAGCCTTACCCTGAAGCAGGTCATTTCTGGTCTCAAGGCCGGCAATTCGTATCGTCGCCACCTGAATCATGGGGGCCACGAGTATCTGTCGTCGGTTGACGATGATGCCTTCAAGCACGATGTGGCTGGTCTGGCACACGGCGGTTGGGGTGGGTCAAACACCATGCATTTGTCGACGCTCGATAATGGCCGTTGGGCTGAAGATGGCTGGGAACTTTTTGAGGAGTAGCGAAGAATATTTCTTATTTAATCCAAAAACCCTAAACAGTAGGGCTTTTTTTATTGTCGATTATTTGTATTTAAAATGTTTTTACAATTGTGCCAGATTGTTCATTAGAATATCTTATCTCACCACCCAAACCATTTAATCTCTCAAGATTTTGCTTCGTAATTTTATCGTAATCATCAGTCTTTATCGCTTGCCATTCACCTTCAGAACCTCTTTTAGTCCGTTGCTGGCGACTTTTTAGCAATTCATCTTTTTTGGGATTTAGATAAATTATCATGTCAGCGTCTAGGCCCAAATCTTGAGTCAGCAAGTCAGCGTGATTGATTACAAAGGGGGGAGTTTCTTTTTCAATAATAAATTTCAGCAATTCTTTCAGATCGGCTGCTTCTCGTTGCTGTTCTTGACGGAAGATTTTGAACCAA
>PFAP01000024.1:0-5871 GCA_002773615.1 Candidatus Falkowbacteria bacterium CG10_big_fil_rev_8_21_14_0_10_39_11 | reverse complement strand
AGTTCTCTAGCAAAGGTTGATTTGCCAGAACCTACATTGCCAATAACAAAAATTTTCTTTGCCTCAGTTTGATTGATGATTTCAACTGTTGCTTTCACATCAGCTTCAGTAAACATTTCGCTGTTATCTCGTTTATGGATGTTTTTCATGCCCTTTTTAGTAATTTCAAACACTGGCATGGCCACAGCGGTAACTTTTGTTACAAAATCTTCCACACCTTCAAATTCCAACTCTGCCAGTTTTGTTTTGACAGAACTTATCATATCTGCTGGAACTACAGACTTAAATTCATCTGTTTCAATAGTTTGAAGTAAGATTGCGATTGGATCTTTGGCGCTTTGAAACAAATCACGCAAATCTTCTTTTATTTGCTGAATAATTTCTGGATCAACATCAACTTTTTGTGGCTGTATTTCAAATTTATCTGTCATATAGAAAATTTATGAACTAAATTTATTTAAAATAGCTTCGCCAACTCTCAGACCATCTACTGCTGATGAAACAATCCCCCCAGCGTAGCCGGCGCCTTCTCCAGCCGGATATATTCCTTGAATATTTGACAGCAGAGTATCTTTATCTCGAGTAATGCGAATCGGGGATGATGACCGAGTTTCAATCGCCGTCAACACTGCATCTGGGTGAGCAAAGCCTTTTATTTTGGTTTCCAACTGCGGTAATGCTTCTCTCAAACTAGCGGTTACAAAATCCGGTAGACAATCATCCAAGGTGGTCATCTTGACCCCAGGTTTATAAGTCGGTTCAATACTTTTTATTTCAGTCGATGCTTGTTTCTTCAAAAAATCACCAACCAACTGAGCCGGCGCTTTGTAATCTCCGCCACCCAGCTCAAACGCTTTTTTCTCCCAAGTTTTTTGGAACTCCACACCGGCCAATGGGTGGTCAGACTCAAAATCTTCATTGGAAACGTTTACCAGTAAGGCTGCGTTTGAGTTCTTCCCATCTTGAGCGTATTCGCTCATCCCGTTTGTTACCACGCAGCCTTCATGAGCGGTAGCGGGTACCACATAGCCACCTGGGCACATACAAAATGTGTAAACACTGCGATTATTCTTACTATGACTGACCAGTTTGTATTTTGCCGCCCCCAGATTAGAATTTATATGAAATTTATCATACTGAGATTGGTTTATCATCTCAGCCGTATGTTCAATCCGGACTCCGACTGAAAATGGTCTTTGTTCCAATGCAACATTTTTTTCAAACAGTAGTTTGTAGGTATCTCTGGCCGAATAACCAATAGCCAGGATCAGTTCATCCGTTTCAACTTCTTCTTTTTCATTTAATGTCACACTAACCAATTTGTTATTTGTTATTTTAATGTCGGTAAGTAATGTGTTGAACCGAACTTCACCACCGAGTTCAACAATTTGGTTTCTGATATTTTGGGCTACCTCGCGAATCTTGTCAGTTCCAATGTGAGGCTTGGCATCCCACAATATACTGCCCGGCGCACCCGCTTTGACAAACTCACTAAAAATATATTGAATTCTTGGATTTGTAATTAGAGTATTAAGTTTCCCGTCAGAAAAAGTTCCGGCTCCACCCTCACCAAACTGGATATTTGATTCCAAGTTTAATTTTCCGGTAGTCAAAAAAGTTTCAACCGCTTTGATTCGTGAATCTACGTCACCACCACGATCAATTACCAGCGGTTTCATCCCCGCTTTGGCCAGGAGTAGCGCCGCAAACATTCCGCTGGGTCCGGTTCCGACTACAATCGGCCGTTTGTTCAGTTTTCTTTCATCCACTTCTGGAATTTCATAAACATACGGTACTTTGAGCTCAATTCGGTGTAGAGCGGTATTTTTTTTGACTTTTATATTGTTCAAAACTTCAATTTCATCATCTACTTCCACTTCTACCGAATAAACAAAGTAAATCATCTGATATTTCTTTCTCGAATCAATCGCCCGCTTGGTGATTGTGAAGTTTTTTACTTCATCAAGTCCCAACCCCAAAATTTCAGCAATTTGTTTTTGCAGCTCATCTTCTTCATGAGTAATCGGGAGCGATATTTGTTGGATTGAGATCATTTGAGTTTTGTTTGTTAAATGTTAAAGCTTGATAGAGTGGTTTATCAGCAAGGCAATTTATTTTAACAGTAATTGTAAATTACCAGAAAAAGGCCCTGACCAAAATTCATGTCTCGCTACATTTGGTTCTTCCAGAGAATACATTGGATTATCAAATTTAAGATAAAAAATATCAGTTTCTGTTTCAGCGGTATTCTCCCAATTAGCAAGGGTGTAGATAGATATCGGAGCGGAGGCATGTGACGGCGCAATGTTGACTGGAATTCCATCGATTTCAACTCTAACCAGATCTTTTGGCACCGTGTGTCCTATTTCTTCAGTTCCTTTGAGTATGTACTCTTCTATAGTCTGGTATTTTGGCAGTTTAGTTTCTTTGATAATCGGTTGTTTGTATTCCAGAAAAAAATATACAGCCACTCCAGCTATGATTGCAGCAATAATTATTGATACGATTAATGTGGCTATCCCGAAGTTTTTTTGTTTTGCCATATTAATTCTAATCATTGTATGTTTACATTATACCTCAAATTACACTTCCCGCCGATTAGACAATGCGTTACACAATGTCACCTCATCTGCATATTCAATATCCGATCCCATGGGCAGACCTCGAGCCAGGCGCGTGATTTTCAAATCAGGGAGTTGGCTGAGGATTTTATTCAGATACATAATAGTCGCTTCGCCTTGCATGTCAGGGTTTAGCGCCAGAATTACCTCTGTAACTTTATTCTTTCTAATTCTCTCCGCCAAATTTTTGAGATTGAGCTTGTCCTCAGTCATCCCCTCTATCGGATTAAGTACTCCATCAAGGATATGGTATAAGCCGGTGAAATTGCCAGTCTCTTCAATTACATTCAGATCATGATGTTCTTCTACAATGCAAAGAGTAGTCTTGTCTCGTTTGGGATCAGTACAGAGCTCGCAGATATCTTGCACAAAACTAAAGTTGTGACATTCGGTACAGCGTTTGACTCCAGTCAACTGACTGAGATCCTGACTAAATTTTTCTATGTACGCATTATTTTTTTTCAGGATAAAAAATACCAAGCGTTCAGCAGTTTTACGCCCTATGCCTGGTAAGGTATTGAAATCCTCGATTAGTTGTTGAATTCGTTCGGGGAATCGTGCCATATGTGCGAAATTACGAATTACCGAACGTACGAATTATAATTAGTTTCAGTCAGCCAATAATTCGTATATTCGCTTTATTCGTACATTCGTATTAACCTAAACCGGGCAAATTAAAATTCCCAGATTTCTGCATGGCTATAGCCGCTTCTTTTTGGACTTTTTTCATGGCACTATTACTGGCTTCAATGATCGCATCTTGCAGTTTTTCTTTATCAGTAAGCATTTCTGGGTCAATGTTGACTGAGACCATTTGTTGGTTGCCATTAACCTTTACCTTTACCTTGCCCCATGCGGCATCAGCCTCAGCTGTAATGTCTGCAAATTGAGCTTGCATTTGTTTGGCTTGGCTTCGGAGATCCTTGATGTTTTTTAGCTTGTTGAACATAGTGTTGTCATTAAAACATTAAAGCATGAAAACATGAAAACAGTTTATTCATGGAAACACACCAAAATGATTTTATTTGTTTGATTGCTTGTTTTTAAGTGCTTTTAATTCTGTCCAGAGCATAGCTCCGATTTCTTCAGTTATATTTTGAAGTAGGGGATAATCAGATTCGTTTATCAGTTCTTCTTTATAGCAGAATTTTATTAGATATTTGGTTTCTTTTAGCGATCCATAAGATATCTCATAGAAGTTGATTTGAACGTTTGGTTTGAATCTTGAATAACCCTCAATATAGTTGAGAACAATTGACATCGCTGCTCTTCTTATTTGTGAAGTCAACCCATATCTCTCATCTTGTGGAAACGATTTTGTTATTCTGTAAATCTCATGAGCCAATTCATCCATTTTCTCCTGTAAAATTTCTTTAAAATTTACCCCCTCCATAAGATATATTTATTAATAATACTCTGTCTTTTGTTCTAATGCTTTAATGCTCTCGTGCTGTAATGCTTTCATGCTTTTATGTTCTCGTGCTTTAATGTTCTCGTGCTTTCATGCTGTAATGCTTTCATGCTTTCATGTTCTCGTGCTTAAATGATCTTACTCCTCCAAAGACTCCAAACCGCCACCACCTTGATGACGCTCCAATGTTTTGAATGAAGCTTGAGAACCATCAAAGAATAGTTTTATCAGACCAGTTGGACCGTTTCTATGCTTGGCAATATGGATTTCAGCTGTAGTCTTGTCTTCTGGAGTAAGCTCTTCCGGTGAAAAATTTCTGTCCACTGATTTGCGATAAATAAACATCACAATGTCAGCGTCCTGCTCGATAGATCCTGATTCACGCAAGTGAGATAGTTTGGGGATCGCCGGTTTACTCATTTCCACTGCACGAGAGAGCTGAGACAAGGCCAAAATTGGTATATCCAGTTCACGAGCAATTTGTTTTAGGGCTCGAGAGATTTCAGACACCGCTTGCAATCGATTTTCTGCTCCGGCCCGGGATTCCATCAGCTGCAAATAGTCGATTACAATCAATCCAAGGTCATGTTCCATTTTCAATCGACGCGCTTTGGTTCTCACATCAATGATACTGATGCCGGCTGAGTCATCAATATAGATCGGTGCTTCTGACAATACGCCCATGGCGTGGCCTAAACGAGGAAAATCACTGTCATCTTCACTGGTCGATAGCTTACCGGTACGAATTTTCCACAGATCAATGCCTGATTGAGCACAAAGCATACGATCGACCAGTTGTTCTTTGCTCATTTCAAGACTAAAGTAACCAACCGGGACTTTTGATTCAACCGCCACCTTTCGGGCGATATCTAGCGCAAAGGAAGTTTTACCGACCGACGGTCGAGCGGCCAAAATAATCAGGTCAGATTTTTGTAAACCCGCCAAGTGATTATCCATATCAGGAAATCCGGTTGGTACCCCGCGTAATTTGCCAGAATTTTTGTGCAATTCATCAATTCTTTCAAAGGCAGTGGACAAAACATTTTTAATAGCAGTAAAGCCTTCTTTTTGATTTTTTTGTGACACGTCAAACAGTTGGTGTTCAGCTTTATCAATAATATCATCTATATCCTCATCTTCTTGATAACCCAGATTGGTGATATTGTGAGCAGCTGAAATCAAACGTCGGAGCGTAGCTTTTTTAGTTACAATTTGAGCGTAATGAGCGATGTTACTGGCAGTCGCCACTCCATTGGTTAGCGTCACCAGATAGCTTCGTCCGCCAACATTTTTCAGAATTTTCTTGTCTTCCATCTTATTGGTCAATGTCAGTAGATCTATCGGTTCGTGCTCAGTGTACAATTCCAGCATGTTTTCATATATTGTACTGTGACTGGTTTTATAAAAATCATCAGCCTTGATCATGTCAGCAATTTTGAAAAAAGATTCATTATCAATCAAAATCGAACCAAGCACATATTGCTCAGCCTCAACATTTTGAGGGGGGATTTTTGTTATGCTGTTATCTGCCATATAACACTAAGATTGAGAGAATTAAGATAACTCAGAGATTAAGTTAATTTTACCCAATATAGGTGATAGTCGCAAGTTGATAACGTGGGGACGATTTACATCTAAACGTGTATAATTTTTTAGAACTTGATATGAAAACTATTCTGAAGTTAGTGTGAGATGTCTTTAGTGTTAACCTAATTCTAGACAAAATTACGTAATTGTGATTATTGTGTTTTAGGCACACACATTTGGCGGTTTTATTAATTGATAATCTGAAAGGAATTCATTGGGTGTTTTGCCATCTAAGCCGCAATGTTCTAAATT
>PFAP01000045.1:27021-52198 GCA_002773615.1 Candidatus Falkowbacteria bacterium CG10_big_fil_rev_8_21_14_0_10_39_11 | reverse complement strand
TTTATTTATTATATTTTAGCCTCCCAAAGTGTAAACCCCTTTGCTGCAATGTTAACAACATTTAGTAATGAAACAAAAGAACCAGCAAAGCTGGTTCTTTTTATATAATTTTAGATAAATATTATCGGTTAAAAGCCATCGTATTCTCTCATGGTTAGTTGTGATTCGATTTGTTTAACTAATTCGATCACTACAGCTACCACGATCAAAATACTGGTACCACCAATGACCATAGATTGCATACTTGAAAAAGCTTGCAAGACTAATGGCATGACTGCGATTAAAGCGAGGAAAAGTGCACCGGTCAAAGTGATACGAGAAATCGTTCTCTGTAAATAATCCTCTGTGTGCTTGCCCGGACGAATACCGGGAATAAAGGCGCCACTTTTTTGTAGGTTATCAGCAATCTGGTTTGGATGAAAAATTACAGCCGTGTAAAAGTAAGTAAAACCAAAGACCAAAATAAAGTAAGCAAATCCGTAAAAAATACTGTTTTGAAATACATCGATTAAAAATTGACCAAACTTGGCAACAAACTCTGTTTTGGCTTGAATCATAAACTGACCAACCATTGGAGGAAACATTACAATGGAAATAGCGAAGATAATTGGAATCACACCCGCTTGGTTAACTCGAATCGGCAGATGGGAAGTGTTGCCACCGTACATCTTGTTGCCACGAACACGCTTGGCGTATGAGACCGGGATATTTCGTTGACCTTCGGTAATAATCACCACCCCAACGACCGTAGCGATCGCAACGGCGATAAAGGCCAGAATGGTAATCAACATGTCCGGAGTAAAATTGATCAATGTTTGTTGAATTGTTTGAGGCAAACTAGCAATAATACCGGCAAAAATCAACAATGAAATACCATTACCAATTTTCTTTTCTGTAATCAATTCACCGAGCCACATCAAGAACACAGTACCAGCGGTCACTACGAGAATCATAACGATAAGATCCAGAGAGCTCACACTGGCATCAATAATATTGGTCCCAGAGCGACGCAACAGAGTGATTAGACTGAAACCTTGCAAGGCAGCCAATGGCACAGTTGAAAGTCGAGTATACATACTAATCTTCTGACGACCAGCTTCATCCTTGGACATTTCCTCAAGCTTGGGAATAATCATGGCCAAGAGCTGAAAGATAATAGAGGCGGTAATATATGGAGCAACTCCAAGCATAACAATAGAAAAATTCTGCATTCCTCCACCAGAAAATAGATTAAGTAAACCTAAAAGTTGATTGGAACCAAAAAATTCACGCAAATTCTCAATATTGACTCCTGGAATAGGGACATGAGCGGCAAAACGAAAAATCACCAGCATTCCGAGAATGTAGAGTATACTATTGCGCAATTCTTTTACTTTCCAAACATTTACAATTTTTTCAAACATGAGGATTGCGGATTACAGAGACTACGGAAACTACAGATAAAAATTGGTTACTTACGTAGCTTTGTAATTACCGATAAAAGTATTATTTGGTTTTAGCTTGTTTTGCTTCTGCTTCTTCTTTTGCTTTGGCTGCTTTCTTGCTCAAAGCTTTAACCGGTAATGCAATAACTTTCCCACCAGCGGCTTCAATAGCAGCGGTAGCGCTGGCAGTCGCCTTGCAACCTGACAATTCAATTTTAACGTTTATTTCACCATTATTCAAGACTTTGACCAATTGTTGCATATCAGAAATCAAACCTTTAACCAAAAGTGCCTCGGGATTTACTTTATCACCGGCAGCAAAATTAGAGTTAAGATCAGTCAATGAAATTTCTTGAGCTTGTAATCGCCCGCTCTTCATTCCCTTGTATTTTGGGAAAGACAAAAGATTCTGTTTAAAACCTTTAAGCTTTAAACCTTTTTTACCACCAGAACGTGATCGTTGACCTTTGAGACCACGAGAAGAATAAGTACCTTTACCTGAAGCATTACCACGTCCGACTCGCTTGCGAGTAGATCGTGAGCTTTTCTTGGCGTTTAGTTTGTTCATTGCTAGAGACATATTATATTCTTACACGAAAGTTGATTATTTATCTGATTGTTTTTTGGTAACGGTTTTGGCAACTAAAGGTTTGGTTTCAACTGATTTTTTCTCAGCAACCTTACTAGCAACTGGTTTATTGGCTGGAGTTTGTTTTTTGACCTCTTTCTTGGCTTTTTCTTCTAACTTGGTCCGAGGTTTGGCCAAAAAACTATCCAAGGCGAGGATTAGAGCTTGTGCATTGTTAATCTTGTTGTTGCTACCCATAATTTTCCCGACAACATTTGGAATACCGGCCAATTCAAGCATAACGCGGATGGCACCACCAGCTTTGACACCTGTTCCTTCTGGTGCTGGTTTTAGCATAAGTTTAGATGCCTTTAATTTAATATCAACTCGATGTGGAATTGAGTTTTTTACAATCGGCACGGTGATCATTTTTTTCTTGGCCTTGTTGACAGCTTTATTAATTGCGATAGCAACATCAGCCCCTTTGGCCAAGCCAATACCTAAGCGTCCTTTCCCATCACCAATTGCAACGCAGGCACGAAAACGCATTCGCTTACCACCGGCCATCACACGTGTAACACGAGCTAGGTCAATGACGCGCTGATCAAATTCGTTTTCAGCCCTATTGTTAGGTTTTCGGTATTTTTTTGCCATATTATATTACGAATCTACAAATTATTACGAATACTACTAATACATAATTGAAATTTGTAGTGAAAATTATAAATGATTAGTTATAAAGTTAGACCACCTTCACGTAAACCTTCGGCTACAGCTTTGACTCGACCATGATATTGGAAACGATTACGATCAATGACAACCGTTTTGATACCTTTCTCGATTGCCTGCTTGGCCAACAGTAAGCCTATTTCTTTGGCTTTCTCTACTGGTTTTCCGTCTTTTTTGATCGATGATAATTTTGTGGCAAGAATAGTTGTGCCAGTTGTATCATCAATTAATTGAACATACATATCACGAGCACCACGAAAAACTGAAACTCGAGGTCTCTCAGCAGTACCAGAAATCTTGGCGCGCACTCGCATGCGACGTCTTTCACTTGCTTGTTTTTTTAACACTTGCTTATTTGCCATATTTTCTTATTTACTTTATTCAGATTTACCAGCAGTCTTACCAACTTTGCGTCTAATTACTTCATCAATATACTTAATACCCTTGCCTTTGTATGGCTCTGGTTTGCGAATCTTACGAATATTTGCAGCAACTTGGCCGACTAATTGTTTATTAATTCCAGAAATGGTGATTATATTTTTTTCAACATTAACTTTTACGCCATCCGGTAGTGCGAATTCAACTTGATGCGAATAACCGACATTAAGAACAACAACATTACCCTTGACTTCAGCCCGATATCCAACACCGTTAATTTCTAATTCCTTTTTGTATCCTTCAGTAACACCAACGATCAAATTATTAACTAAACTACGGAACAATCCCCATAAAGCTCGCTCTTTGGGATTATTTTCATCATTTACCTTAACAATCAATTCTTTATCGTTTTGTTCAATTATAACACTAGGATGAATAACTTCAGTTAATTCTCCATTTGGTCCTTTTACATGTACCTGATTGTCACCGATGGTGACAGTTACTCCATCTGGCACAATTATCGGATTTTTTCCTACTCTTGACATATCTATATTCTTAAAATAATACAATTAGTAAATTTCGCAAAGTATTTCACCCCCAACACCCAGCTTCTTGGCTTCGGCGTTGGTCATAATCCCCTTTGAAGTTGAGATAATTGCAATCCCATACCCGTTCAAAACACGAGGAACTTCATTTTTACCAGCATAAATTCTCTGACCACCTTTACTAATACGTTTTAACACTTTGATTGCTGGTTTGTTGACTTCAGGATATTTTAGGGTAATAACAAGGTCGGAAAAATTGTTTTCAACCTTTTCCGCTTTAGATACATACCCTTCTTTCACAAGTACCTGGGCAATAGCCATTTTCATCTTTGAAAAAGGCATAGATACCTCAAACTTGCGAGCCATATGGGCATTTCTTATTCTTGTTAGCATGTCAGCAATTGGATCAGTCATATATTGGGATTAATCAATAGTAATAATATAAATAAATAATAATTTACCAGCTACTGCGGGTTATTCCAGGAATATCGCCACGCTCAGCTAATTCACGAAAACAAATTCGGCACATTTCAAACCGACGCAAATAACCACGATTGCGCCCACAGCGCCAACATCGGTTAACCTTTCGAGTTGAAAATTTCTGTTTCTTATTTGATTTCGCGATTTGTGATTTAATAGCCATATTATGGAAAAATTATAATATTCTTATTTTGCTTCTTTAAATGGGAATCCTAGTTCTGTTAGCAAAGCTTCACCCTCTTCTTTATTAATAGCGGTGGTATTGATAACAACCTCTAAGCCGTGTAACGTTTCAATCTCATCTGGACTAACCTCAGGGAAAGGTAGGTATTCCTTGAAGCCAACACTGTAATTACCTTGTTGATCAAAACTCTTGGTAGTGATACCACGAAAGTCTCGAACTCGAGGCAGGGTGACTTTGACGATCTTTTCGATAAAGTCCCACATTCTTTCTTTACGTAAAGTGACACTAACACCTACAACCATTCCAGTACGAATTTTGAAATTTGAAACGGATTTTTTAGATTTAGTTAAAACCGCTTTTTGACCGGTAATTCTAGCCAGCGTGTTTGACACAGCCTCAAAATAATCTTTGTCTTTCAAATGAGAACCGACGCCAACATTAAGCACCACCTTATCTAAGGTTGGGATCTGATGGACGTTCTTGTAGCCAAACTTCTTTTTTAGAGCTGGAACTATCTTTTCTTTATATTGTTGTCTTAAATTATTCATACGTATTTAAAGTATCGTGATCTATATTTATGAATCAATTGCTTCTTTACATTTTTTACAAATTCTAATCTTTTTCTTACCCTTGGAATCTGTTTCTAACATTTTCGAACCGACCCGGGTTGGCTTGCTACACTTGGGGCAGATTAACATGACATTTGAAATGTCAATTGGAGATGAGTATGTGATTTTTTGACCGGTTTCACCATCACGCCGAGGACGTAAATGCTTTACTTGTTCATTTAAACTTTCTACTACCACTTTATCAAATTCTGGCAATACTTGCATGACCTTGCCCTGATTGGACTTGGTGGTCTTGTCACCGCCAGAAGTCTTTTTGACCCTGTCTTTACCTGCCATTATTTGGACTTTATCGCCTTTTCTTATTTTCATAGCCATATGTAGTAGAATAGTAATGTTAGTTATAATACTTCTGGAGCAAGGGAAACAATCTTGTTGAATCCTTCGTGACGAAGCTCACGAGCAACCGGTCCAAACACACGTGATCCCTTTGGTTCTTTGGTTTTTCGATCAACAATAACAGCAGCGTTTTCATCAAAACGGATGTACGAACCATTTGCCCGACGAGTTTCTTTGCGGGTACGAACCACAACAGCATGAATAACGTCACCTTTTTTTACAGATGAATGCGGTTTTGCTTCTTTGATACTACAAGTGATAATATCACCAACACGGGCATATCTCTTTTTGTATCCACCAAGAACTCTAATACAATAAAGTTTTTTGGCACCAGTATTATCGGCTGATTTTAGCATCGATGTATGTTGAATCATATACGTATATTTAGAGCCTATCTCAAGAATAATTTTCTATTGCGACTGATTTCTTTCGTTGTGAAACTATTCTTAAGTTACGCTCTAACTTGCTTGTACTCAATATTATTTATTTAACTTTATTGACGAGACGCCAGCGTTTGTGACGACTAATTGGACGACATTCAACAAACTCAACGACCTGACCAAGCTTACTCTTCCCAGCCTCATCGTGAACAAGAAACTTCTTACTGCGTTTCATCATTTTATTGTAAACAGGGTGTTTTTGGACACTATCAACACGAACAGCAATTGTTTTGTCCATGCTAACGCTAACAACCTCGCCTGTAAACTTTCTTTTAATTGTTGCCTTTACCTCTGACATATCTCAAATATTATATTAATCAAATTTTTAATTATTTCTTATCCACATTTTTCCCAAGCTCCTGTTGACGTTGTAGGGTTTTGATACGAGCAACGGTCTTTTTCAGTTCTTTCATTTCACGAACATTTTTAACCTGACCACTGGCATCCTTAAAACGCAACTCTTGCAGTCTCGCAGTTGTTTCTTCAAGTATTTTACTCATATCTTCAATTTTCTTTTCGCGTAATTGCTTGGTTTTCATATATAATTAATTTATTTCTCCAATTTATTTGTCATTAACTGAAATCAACTTAGTCTTGACTGGTAGCTTGTGTGAAGCACGACGAAGAGCTTCTGTAGCCACTTCAGGAGTCACACCGCTCATTTCAAACATAACAGTTCCCGGTCTGACAATATGAACAAAATATTCTGGTGCGCCCTTACCACTTCCCATGGTAAAGTGAGTACCCTTGCTGGTTACCGGCTTGTCAGGAAAAAGTCTAATCCAAATCTTACCACCACGTTTGATGTAGTGAACCATAGCTCGACGTGCAGCTTCGATTTGTCTGGAACTAACCCAGTTTCTGGTGGTGGCCTTGATGCCATAGTCACCAAAATCAAGATTGGTCAAAGAAGTGGCTTTGTGAGACTTGAATCTACTTCTGCCCTTATGCCATTTTCGATGTTTTACTTTCTTTGGTACCAACATATATATTTGTTACTTTAACCTTTATATAATTATTTATTGATTTGCTTTTGCTGTATCGTTTTCGTCCTTAGTTGTTTTCTTGTCGAAAACTTCACCTTTATAGATCCAAACCTTGACTCCAATAACACCATAGGTTGTATTGGCAACTTTTGCAGCATAGTCAATGTTGGCTCGAATAGTATGCAAAGGGATTTTACCTGAAACTAACATTTCGGTACGAGCAATCTCAGAACCATTCAAACGACCACTAATAATAGTCTTGATACCTTCAGCTCCAGCTCTCTCCACTCTCTGGATAGCTTGTTTGATAGCGCGTCTATATGGGATACGTTTTTCAATATCAAATTTGATTGCTTGAGCTACTAAACTGGCATTTACATTTGGCTTGCTGACCTCTTTGATAGTGATATTTACCTTAATTTTCTTGTCCTTGATAAATTGCCGACTGATTGTCTTTCGTAACTCTTCAACCCCGACCCCACTCTTGCCAATAATAATACCAGGACGAGCTGAATAGATCAGTACATTCACATCTTTGGCTGATCTTTCAATAACAATATTGGAAACAAAAGCCTCTAACAAATGTTTTTCTAAAAAATCACGAATCTTAACGTCTTGTCGCAACTTGGCGGCAAAGTCTTTTGACTCGGAAAACCATTTAGAGCTCCAGCCAACGATGTTTTTTATTCTGAAAATTTTTGGATTGATTTTTTTACCCATATAATATTTTTATTGTCCTGATTTGCGTCTAAACATTTTCTTTAAGAAACCTTTGTCTCGTGAACCATGACCACCTTGATGTTGCATATGACGATGCTTACCTTGCCCCCGGACATCAACAATCTCTTGCCCCTCAGCTGTGTCTGAACCGGTGCTGACTTCATCAGCGCCAGAAGAAACTTTTTCAGCTTTTGGAGTCTTTTTGACATCAGCAGACTCAACTTCAGTGGCCTTTGTAGCTTCACCTTTAATCTTAATTTTTGGATCAGCACTGGGAACCTTTTCGCTCAACAGTAACTCAATATGAGAAGTTCGTTTACGAATCGGTGTAGCCCGACCAAATGCTCTTGGTTGCCAACGCTTGAAAGTTGGGCCATCATTAACGGTGATTTCCTTAATATATAAATTATTTCTTTGTAAACTAAAGTTGTGCTCGGCATTAGCAATGGCAGAATTAATAAGCTTCAATACGATTGGTGACGCTTTTTTTGTATTGAATGCCAATTGATGGACAGCTTCGGACACATCATTACCGCGAACTAAATCAACGACAAGCCTAGCTTTTCGTGGTGAAATTCGGACAAATCTTGCTTTTGCTTTAACATCCATATTTTTATCTAGTATAAAACTATATTATTAACAATTATTTTTTCTTTTCTGCGTCTTTTTGCATCTTACCACCGTGGCGATTGAATTTTCTAGTTGGAGAGAATTCTCCCAACTTGTGACCAACCATGTTTTCAAGTACAGAAAACTCTGTAAACCCTCTACCATTATGAACGGCAAATCTAAAACCAACCATTTCTGGAGTAATTGTACAAGCACGGGCCCAGGTTTTGACAACATCTTTGCCACCAGGTGTTAGGGCGCTTACTTTTTTTAATACTTTGGGATCAACATAAGGTCCCTTTTTAAGACTTCTTGCCATATC
Organism: Candidatus Falkowbacteria bacterium CG10_big_fil_rev_8_21_14_0_10_39_11; assembly: GCA_002773615.1. Lineage (GTDB taxonomy): Bacteria > Patescibacteriota > Patescibacteriia > UBA11705 > UBA11705 > UBA11705. The sequence goes on along the minus strand of PFAP01000045.1, from coordinate 43,848 downwards.
AATTTAGTAATAAGTAATTAGTAATTAGCGGCGCTTGCCGGTCTTGCGACGGCGGATAATCAGTTTGTCTGACGGTTTACGTCGTCTAGTTCTGACACCAAGAGCTGGTTTGCCCCATGGAGTCTTTGGATGCTTCATACCAATCGGATTACGAGCCTCACCACCACCATGAGGGTGGTCGACTGGATTCATGGCCTTACCACGAACGGTAGGCTTAATCCCCATGTGTCTCTTGCGGCCGGCTTTACCAATTTTTATATGCATAGCCTCAGGATTACTGACTTGTCCAATAACAGCAATACATTCTTTTGGTACTAGACGAACTTCACCAGACGGTAGACGTAACTGAGCGTAACGCCCTTCAATGGCCATCAACTTGGCTTGAACACCAGCTGAACGAACCATCTGTCCACCTTTCCCAGGCACAAGTTCAATATTGTAAACCATTGCACCGGTCGGAATGTTTTCAAGAGTAGTTGCATTTCCTGGCTGAATATCTATCGGTCCACGTGATGAAATAACCATTGAACCAACCGCTACTTGGGTAGGAGCAATAATATATCTCTTTTCACCATCCTTGTAAGTAATCAAAGCCAATCTAGCATTTCTGTTTGGGTCGTATTCAATAGCGGTAACAGTTCCAGGAATATCAATCTTATCACGTTTGAAATCAACGGTACGAATAAATCTTTTGGCTCCACCACCACGATGTCTTACGGTAATACGGCCATGAGCATTACGTCCACCTGAACGTTTTTTGATAGTAATCAATGCTTTTTCTGGCTTTGTTTTTGTAATATCAGAAAAATCATCCACGCTCATTTTGCGCCGTGCGTTACTAATTGGTTTGTATACTTTGATTCCCATATAATTTAATAAGTGGTAATGGTGATAAATGTATTAGACACCTTCGTAAATCTCAATTTTATCTTCTGGCGCTAAGGTTACAATAGCTTTTTTCCAGGATTTTTGTTGACCAAAAGTTCGTCCATTACGAGTTTTTTTGCCGTTAACTTTAACAATATTAACCTTGATAGGCTCGACACCATAAAGATTGATAATCTTTTTGGAAACTTCGCTTTTGTTGGCGCTAAGTGGCACCGCAAAAGTATATTTGTTATTCAGAGCTTGCTCGCTGGCTTTTTCTGTTACAACTGGGTATTGAAGCACTTTGTAAATATTAGGATCAGACTTTTTGATGACTTTACTGTCAGAAGTGGTAGTTTTGGGAGTTTCTAAGTTTTTTTCACTACTATCAGTTTCAACTTGTGGACTGGTCGTGGTTGTTTTGGGAGTAACAGAAACAGTATCAGTAGCTTTAACTGGGGTTTGTGTCTTTGCCTCGTCCTCTTCTTTTCCTTTGAAAATTTTATTGATAATTCCTGACATATGCTATATTACTTACTTTCTTTCTTAGTTTCGTTAGTTTCTTCAGCTTTTTCTACTTTTACCTTTGAAACCGCCGTCTTTTTTACAGCATTAACAAAAGTCTTTTCAATAATAGGCAATGCCGCTTCAGTCACAACCAAGTTTTGGTATTTTAGAACGGTTACAGGATTCAAATTCTTGGCATCAATAATCTCTACCTTTTGTATATTGGATGTAGCTCTGACTAATTCTGGAGTAACGTCACTAGTAACCAATAAAATACTCTTGGTTAACTTTAGGTTGTTCAAAGTTTCAACCATACTCTTGGTTTTACCTTCAGCAATTACAATGCCATCAAGGATCTTTAATGTTTCGCTGTTAGCTCGATCCGTCAGAGTCATTAGCAGAGCTCGACGACGCATCTTTTTGTTAACTTTCTTCAAAAAGTTGATGTCTTTGGTCGGACCAAAGGTCACACCACCACCAATCCAAATTGGAGAACGACTTGAACCATGCCGAGCTCGACCGGTTCCTTTTTGACGCCAAGGCTTGCGACCACCACCGCTAACTTCACTTTTATCTTTTACGTGAGCTAGGTTTTGACGGGCAGAACTTTGCATTGACACCACGACCTGATGAACAACTGTTGGATTTACTTTAACAGCAAAAACAGCCGGACTCAATGTGATGTCCTTTACCTTTTCTCCCTTTTGATTGTAGACTGCTACTTTATTCGGCATATGTATATAAAATCAAATCGATTATTATAAATTTATTTTTTTTCTTCTTCCTTGTGACTTTGCTTTGGGTCTTCAGTTTTTTTAACTGGAGTTTCAGCCGGTTGTTCTTTCTTTATTTCTGGTTTCTTTTCTTCTACAGGTTTATCCTCAATTGGAGCTTCACTTGTTTCTGATTTTGCTGCGGCAGCGGAAACCTCAACTTTTGACTCGACAATCGGTTTGGCGACATCCTTTTTGATAACTTCCAACTCACCATCAGCAACCATTTGAAGTAATCCATTTCTAGGACCGGGAATGGCACCCTTGATATATAGAATACCAGCTTCAACGTCCACATCCATAACCTTTAGACCGGTAACGGTAACCTGCTGGTCTCCCATGTGACCACCCATTTTAGTACCCTTGAAAACATGAGCTGGGCCAGTAGCACCAACTGAACCTGGCATACGCAACTGATCCTTGTGACCATGAGAAGCCGGTCCGCCAGAAAATCCATGCCGTTTTACAACACCCTGGAATCCCTTACCCTTACTGACACCAATAACAGATACGGCATCTTCGTTAGTAAAGTTCTCCGCATATAAGAAGTCACCGACAGTAACTTTGTTAAAAGTATCATCACCAATTGGGAATCTGAACTCTCTAATAAATCTATATGTTTTAGGGCTTACCTTTTTAAACATTTTCAATAGTGGTTTTGTCACATTTTTTGTTTCCAAATATGCGACTACCAATGCATCATAACCATCAACCGCAACTGTTTTCTTTTGAATAACTAAAGATGGGCCAGCTTTTACCGTGGTTACTGGAATCATTGCGCCATCAGGTGCGAACACCTGAGTCATTTCAATTTTTTGTCCTAGAATAAATTTCATATCTTATAATATTTTCAATACGAGTCTTGTGTAGCCAGCTAAAGATGGACCTTAGACAACCACATAAAATCATATTTCTGGAAATGAAAAAAGAGTCGGACTTAACGCCCGGCTCTTTTAACCGGATAGTTTTTAAGTCATCTTGTAGTATTTATAACTAAATCTCTGAGTTTTAAACTATCTCCAAACACTTTTAGTATCCGTGCCAGCACTTCGCTCGAAAGCGGTTACTGGCACTGACAAAAAGCGATATTAAGACATTTCCAATTACATTTTTATTTCGACATCGACGCCGGCGGGAAGGTTCAAGTTAGTCAATGCATCAACTGTAGCTGGCGTAGGATTGATAATGTCAATCAAACGTTTGTGAATACGCATCTCATACTGATCACGCGCATCCTTGTGTACAAATGTTGAGCGATTGATGGTAAACTTTTTCTTCTCCACTGGCAATGGTACTGGCCCAGCTACCTCCGCACCGGTACGCTCACTAGCGTCCAAAATAGTGCGGACTGACTGGTCAATAATCTTGCTATCGTAAGCTTTGATTTTGATTCGAACTCGTTGTGCAGCAGGTTCCTTAGTAGTTTTTTTGTCCTTTGTGTCGGCCATGACATTGATTAGTTAATAATCTTGGTTACGACACCAGATGCAATAGTCTTACCACCTTCGCGAACAGCGAATCTTTGTTGTTCTTCTAGAGCAACCTTGGTAATAAGTTTTACTTTGAAGCTAATAGTATCACCAGGCATAACCATTTCGGTTCCTTCTGGTAAAGTAACTTCACCTGTAATGTCAGTTGTTTTAATATAAAATTGTGGTTTGTACCCTTTGAAGAATGGCTTATGTCGTCCACCTTCATCTTTAGTCAAGACATAAACTTCTGCATCGAATTCTGAATGAGGGGTAACGGTACCTGGTTTTGCCAATACTTGTCCACGTTCAACATCTTCGTTCTTCAAACCGCGAAGAAGAACACCAGCATTGTCACCAGCACGTCCCTCATCAAGTGTCTTGTTGAACATCTCAATACCAGTTACAACTGTTTTTTGGGTATCCTTTAAACCAACCAACTCTACCTCTTCATTCACATTAACAATACCACGTTCAATTCTACCGGTAACTACAGTACCACGCCCTTCGATTGAAAACACATCTTCAATAGGCATCAAGAAAGGCTTATCTGTAATACGTTCTGGCTGTGGAACTTTTTCATCAATCGCATCAAGTAATTCTTGAATTGGCTTGGTAGCTTCTGGGTCGCTTGGATTTTCAAGAGCTTTTAGAGCTGAACCACGAATTATTGGAATTTCATCTCCAGGGAATTCATATTTCTTTAATAGATCACGAACCTCTTCTTCTACTAGATCAATAAGTTCTGCCTCATCAACAAGATCAACCTTGTTCAAAAATACAACAATAGATGGAACACCTACTTGACGAGCAAGCAAAATATGCTCTCGAGTTTGTGGCATAGGACCGTCAGTGGCAGCAACCACCAAAATAGCACCGTCCATTTGAGCCGCACCGGTAATCATGTTTTTTACATAGTCGGCGTGACCTGGGCAGTCAACGTGAGCGTAATGACGTTTTTCAGTCTCATACTCAACGTGAGCTGTATTAATGGTAATACCGCGAGCACTCTCCTCTGGAGCAGAGTCGATCTCAGATACTGATTTATTTTGTGCATGACCACCTTTAGCATTTAAATATGCCAAGATAGCAGCGGTTAAAGTTGTCTTACCGTGGTCAACGTGACCAATTGTACCCACATTTACGTGTGGTTTACTTCTGTCAAATACTGCAGACATGGATTTATCTCCTGATATTGCGATCCAAGCTCCTGCTATCCATGATAGCTGGCAAGGTTTTAGCCAATCACAATATATTAATTATTTATAAGAATTTAAAGTTTATCAAATTCTTGGATATTATAACAAAAATCTAAAATAATGCAAGTCTTTTGAGGTATCTCCGACCAAAATTGACACTTTTTACTCTACAGGTTCTAAATAATACTGATCTTCCTCCTCTTTCTCCTGACCTTTATTGTCTAATTCTTGAGAAAAATCAACTTGATTAATGACTTCTGGCTGGGTTGATTTCCATTCAGCAATTTCCGTGTTTATTTTGCCCAAAAACTCTTCTTCACTCATATTATTAACAGGATCAGAATTGACTATTTCTTGATTAAGTAATGCGGCATAATCATCGAACGGCATCAAAACATAGGTATTATCGCCATCTTGAATAATGTAACGATCACCTGTTTGCTTCATCGTGCCTAATATTTTTGACAAGTCAACTGTCATATTATTTTTATTTCTTTTTATCAGGATCTTGTTCACCCTTGATCTTTTCAACCACATTATTTGGAACCTCAGCATAATGCGACAATTCCATAGCAAAACTAGCACGACCCTGAGTAAGTGAACGCAATTGCGTAGCGTAACCGAACATCTCAGCCAAAGGTACATCAGCTGTAATGACTTTATTATCAGAACGATCTGACATTTCATTAATCTGACCACGTCTAGCATTCAAGTCACCAACGACATCCCCCATAAACTGTTCTGGGGTCACGACTTCAACACCCATGACAGGCTCAAGCAGAACCGGACTGGCATTTTTGGTAGCATCTCGAAAAGCCATAGAACCGGCAATTTTAAAGGCACTTTCAGAAGAGTCAACATCGTGGAATGAACCGTCAAAAACTGTCACTTTGACATCAATAATCGGATATCCAGCAACAACACCTCTAGAAAGAGACTCTTTAACACCCTTTTGGATAGCTGGAACGTATTCACGAGGAATGGCTCCACCCTTAAGCTCATCAGCGAATTCAAAACCATCACCTCGTTCTTGTGGTTCCACTCGAAGCCAACAATGACCGTATTGTCCACGACCACCTGACTGCTTGACATACTTCCCTTCGGCTTCAGCCACCTTCTTGATAGTTTCACGATAAGCAACTTGAGGTTTCCCGGTATTAGCCTCAACACCAAACTCACGTTTCATACGATCAATCAAGACTTCTAAATGGAGCTCTCCCATCCCAGCGATAACGGTTTGCATTGATTCCTCATCAGATTCAACCTGAAACGTAGGATCTTCTTCAGCTAGTTTTTGTAAGGCGATACCCATTTTTTCTTGATCAGATTTGGTCTTTGGTTCGATTGCAATCTTAATAACCGGATCAGGGAATGTAATATTTTCTAAAACAACCGGCAAACTCTCATCACATAAAGTGTGACCGGTAAATGTATTTTTTAATCCAATAGCGGCGGCAATCTCACCAGCATAAACTGCATCTACTTCTTCACGGTGATTGGCATGCATACGGACAATACGACCAATACGCTCTTTTTCACCAGTGGCTGTATTCAAAACATATGAACCAGATTTTAAGATACCCTGATAAACGCGGAAAAAACAAAGTTTTCCGACAAACGGATCGGTGGCAATCTTGAAAGCCAAACCAACAAAAGGAGCATCATCCTTGGCTTCGATAAGAACTTTTTTTTCTGGATCCTTCCAATCTTCAGCATTAAGGGCGGGCACTTCAAGTGGTGATGGAAGATATTCAGTAACCGCATCTAATAGAAGTTGCACTCCTTTATTTTTCAATGCCGTACCACACATAATTGGAACAATTTTATTGTCGATAACTGCTTGGCGAAGAACTCTTTTTAGATCAACAACTGGTACGTCTTCTCCAGCCAAATATTTATCCATCAAAGCTTCATCATTCTCAACGATGGCTTCGATTACTTTACTTCGATATTCTTCAACCTTTTCTTTCATGTCTTCTGGAACTTCAATAATTTCAACATCCGTACCATTTTCATCTTTATATATATGGGCTTTACGTTCAAATAAATCAATAACGCCAACAAATGTTTCAGCCGCTCCAATTGGAAGTTGGATTGGGAAAGCCTTTTTGGTTAAACGATCATAAATAGTGTCCATGTCATGATAAAAATCAGCACCCATTCGATCCATCTTGTTGATAAATCCAATTCTTGGAACACTGTACTTGTCAGCTTGACGCCAAACGGTCTCAGATTGAGACTCAACACCGGCAACCCCGTCAAAAACAACAACACCCCCGTCTAATACACGCAATGAACGCTCTACTTCGGCAGTAAAGTCTACGTGACCAGGAGTGTCGATAATATTGATCCGGCAATCATCCCAAAAACAGGTAGTAGCAGCGGAGGTAATAGTAATACCACGCTCTCGCTCTTGCTCCATCCAATCCATCTCGGCCTCACCTTCATGAACCTCGCCGATTTTGTGTTTTTTCCCGGTATAAAACAAAATACGTTCGGTAACGGTTGTTTTACCGGCATCGATGTGAGCGATAATACCAATATTTCTAGTTTTATCTAATGAATATTCTCGGGGCATATTTTTTGAGTTTCTACCAGAGGACGAGGGGTCCTGAGGCAACGAAAAATTAAGTTTAAGGTTTGAAATTTATCGAGCAAAGTGAGCAAAGGCACGATTTGACTCAGCCATTCGATGAACATCACTACGCTTCTTCATAGAATCACCCTCTTCAGACAAGGCGGCGATTAATTCTTCGGCCAACTTTTGTCTCATTGGTCGACCCTTTTTCTTTGAAGCAGCTTCAATAATCCAACGGAATGTCAAAGTATATTTGCGCTCACCTCGAACTGGATATGGGACTTGGTAGTTGGCTCCACCAACTCGTTTACCACGAACCTCAACTTGTGGTGCTACATTTTTGACGGCTTGATCAAAAACTTGCAATGCAGTTTCATATTCAGCATCAATTTTTTTATCTTTAATTGCCTTATCAATAATATCAAAACAACCATACAAAACCTTTTCGGCTGTGGTCTTTTTTCCATCACTCATCAGATAATTGATAAATTTAGTGACCAAGACACTGTTGTAGCGAGCGTCTGGTTTTAACTTTCGTTTTGGCGCTTTTTTTCCACGCATATTTAATAGTAGTAAGTAATAAGTAATCAGTAAAGAGTAATTAGCAACTAAGAATGAGGTACTGATTACTGATTCTATGAATATTACAAATTATATAGGTTAAATTATTATTTTGATTCTGCCTTGGGTTTCTTGGTACCGTACTTTGAACGACCTCTTTTACGACCGTCAACACCTTGAGTATCATAAACACCACGAACAATTTGGTATCGAACACCGGCCAAGTCCTTTCTACGACCACCACGGATCAATACGATTGAGTGCTCTTGGAGGTTGTGGCCTTCACCTGGAATATAGGCGGTAACTTCTTGACCATTACTGAGTCTAACACGAGCGATTTTACGCATCGCGGAGTTAGGTTTACGAGGTGTCGCAGTAGTAACCTTCAAACATACACCACGCTTGAAAGATGCACCCTTTGGCAAACGGTTGGTTTGTCGTTTTAGAGAATTAAAAACTGTCTGTAAAGCAGGTGATTTTGATTTACTCTTCTTACTTACTCGCCCTTTGCGAATTAATTGATTGATTGTTGGCATAATTATTTAGCGATTAGCAAATAGCTTTTAGCGATTAGGGTATGATAATAAATTGAGAACTGCACGTCATGAAAACATTGACCAAGGCAAATTGGCCAATGATGCATATTTTAGTGCAATCTTTATGTGAAATGTGATTGCAGTTTATCATTAAGAAAAAAAATAGTCAAGTAGAGTTAGAAGATCAGGTTGTAGACAAATTCGATGGTAAATCTAAACAAACGACCGAAAATGTTAATCCCAATTATATTATCCAGAATTAGTAAAAAAAGCAACAAATATGGACCTCTGGTTTCAAGGAATAAAACAAACTTGGCATATCGAGGTGATGATAAAAATGAGAATAAAACTTTTGAACCGTCAAGCGGTGGAATTGGAATTAGATTGAATAACATCAAAATAACATTAAGAATGACAAAAATATTCAAAAATTGAACTAGAAGATTTTCTGGAGGCAACCAATTTAAAACCACTATATAATGAAGAGCTAAACCGGAGACAAAGGCCAATAGTAAATTAGATATCGGACCGGCTAGCGCGACTAAAGCTGGCCCCCATTTATGATATTTCAAGTTATAGGGATTGAAAGGAACTGGCTTGCCCCAACCGAAACCGACAAATAATAGCATAATAAAGCCCAAACCACTGACATGAGAAAGCGGATTCAACGTAAGGCGTCCAAGAGACTTCGCCGTTTGGTCTCCCATCATGGCGCTAGCTAAAGCGTGAGAAAACTCATGAAAAGTCAGGGCTAAAATAATGGCTACTACCCAAGCAACAAAGATCATGGGATCGGTGAATAAAGTATTTAGGATCATATGCTAGAAATTTATGAATACTATAGATACTACAAATAAAAGTAGCTGAAGCTTCTATAATAAGAGATTAGTAATTGGTAAATGGTAAACAGAAAAAAGTTATCAATTGTCAGTGATTAGTGAATAGTAATAAATTCGGCTCTAGTTTGAATTTAATAACTATATTATACAGGACTTGATTATTTCAGACAAATGTGCTAGAGTATTGGTACCTAACATTAAATTGATCAGAATATGTCAAAAGTATGTCAAATTTGTGAACGTGGTCCAGTCTCATCTCAGAAAACGTCTCACGCCAACAACAAATCAAAAAGAACGCTAAACATCAACCTTCAATCAAAAAAAGTCGAAGGTGGTAAAGTAAAAATCTGTACCAAATGTTTAAAAACTTTGAATAAAGTTTCAGCATAATTTCCCTCCACAATAAAAAAGAACATCGGTTGATGGTCTTTTTTGTTTTAGATCTTTTATGCCTAATCTGCGGTTAAACTCAGATATTAAAGTCTACACATCATCTTTACAGAAATCGTACCGACACCATCCAAAATCATATAGCCAACAACTTCGGTGGTGTGATTTGTTTCTGAATCTTTTGATTGTTCTTCTTCGATCATGATCTCTACGCTATTTGACCCAAGATTTTTGTGGCGAATACCAGCAGTATCCCCCCCATCATGGTCTTGCATCATGGAGAAGAAGAAAGGATCACTCATCATATCAAAATCAATCCTTGACCATGCATGCGTGACATTGTCAGGTGTAGCACTGACATTGAGAAGTCGACTACCGAGCATCGCATTCCCTGTTTCAATTGCAATATAGCCTACATCTTCATAGGCATGAGTACCGTCATTTCCTTCTTCTTCTTTGAGTTTCACTTGAAAACTATTTGTTCCTACATTTTGTTGTCGTGTTACAATAGCTTGCCAACCATTATAGGTTTGTGACTGTGAGAGCACCATAGGAGTCTGATTAAATGATTCATTATAGGTGACTGTCTTGAAATCATGTCTGAGTGATTCACTGCCTACATCAAACTCCACACCATCTACATTATAATGTCCTTTTTCCATCACTACATACGCTATTTCTTCTGTCGTATGCCATTGATCAAGATAATCCCACTCTTCGATCTGGAGTTCAAATGATGTCGAATCAACATTGCGCAACCGAATATGTGATGCGTTTCCTCCATTATATGTAGACATCTGAGCAATGACTACTGGATCAGCATAGGTATTTTCCAATTCAACCCGATGCCACTCAGCATCATCTTTTTGTAATACAGATACTTTTCCTGTCTCCCCAATGACACGCTCACAAAATCTATCATCATGATCATCACATCCATCTGGAATTCCATCTTCATCTATGTCAAACGCATCATTATAACCAGGGCACATATCCTCATCGTCCAGTACGCCATCCCCATCACTGTCTTGTACAAGTACTGTTACCGGAAAATTAAAATGACGTGTCACAGTTCTATCATTATCATGGGCAATATATACCTCTGCCATGTTTGAACCAGGTGTAATATCTAATACAAACCCTTCCTCACCACCACCAGGAACTCCGGAATATATATTGAAAATAGTCTGGCCATCTGGTGATGTCTCATACAGAGTATTGTATGACAAAATAAATAAAGTTCCCGTATCTTTACTAAAGAATAAATCAGAAATCATTCTGGTAGGTAATGATGAATGTAAGTCAAGGGCACCGAGCAGTCTAACATCACCACTTACTTCTAAATTCACATCAAAGGCATATATAATTGCATCATTCCATGTATAGGCATCTGTCAAATCTATATCACGCTGAACACCGCCATAGAATACCCCATGTCCTGGATCAATATTGTATGAATGAAATTCATTTGGCACATAAGTAAGACCCTCCATACCACGATTTGGATCACTACTCTGGAGCCATGGAGTCAAATCCCAAACCTTTGTCACCCGAGGACTATCTGTTGGTGAAGTAATATCAAACTCATAAATACCGTCACGATTTTCCACCCCAACATAAATATAATTGCTGTTTGGATCTACAATAGTTAATCCTTCAAAGTCAGTACCAAGGCCGGCGTTAATTTTTTTCCATGTTTTTTGATTACTGCCATCCTCATTCATCATAGTAATACGATTACCGTCTGATGTAGGGTCACTGACAGTAAACAACTTTTGAGTCACCTCGTTCCAAGCAAGTCCACTTGGTTCATATGGACTTGGCATAGTAATTGTGTTAGCACTTGTAATACCGGTTGCTGGCCATGTTGCTCCGAATACAACGGTCGGAACCGCTAAAATAAAAAAAACTACCGTCACTAAACTAAGTTTTAATTTCATAAAATATTTTTATTATGAATAATTTCCAGATATATTATACCACAAATAAAAAAAATCATGACTATTAAACCATGATTTACCTATAATAATTTTCTCAATATTGATTGTCGATCTTCAGCAAAAAAACTCCTGTATCAATAAGATTAAACCCAAGTGACTCATAAAGATTTCTTGCCGGAATTCTCTTTGGATTGCTGGTTAAAATTATAATTTGTATTTTTAGACTTTTTGCAATCTCTATCAAGTCTTCCATTATTTTTTTTCCTAATCCTCTCCCACGATATTCCTTATCAAGCACAACATCTTCTACTCTTGCAACAAGACCTTTGGTAGGGACAGGATGAACTATAAGAGCTGCAAAACCAATAATTCTTCCATCATCTTCCATCACTCTGCAATAAGCAAATTTATGATTGACCAAGAATTCAACATCAAAATCTACAGGATTCTTTGTAAGCTGTGTAAACAATTTTCTGATTTCACCATCATCTTTCACCTGCAAATATCTAAAACTAATCATACCTTCTCTCCCCCTTTAGTAGGTACCAAAGAACAACTTTTAAAAGTTTATCACAAAACAAAAATATATACAATAAAAAAACACCGGTCGCAAACACAAATATTCTTTTGAAAACAGTCAGCGATTGTCACCAGAACCACCAAGACGATCTCTTTTTAGACGAGAATAAAGTTTTTGCAAATTAGCCAAAGCCACGTCATTGAAAGAAATATTCAACTCGGTTGACAGCTGTGCTAAATACCAGAGAATATCACCTAATTCTTTTTTTATCTCTTCTTTATTATCACTATTGATTACCCCGCCTTGATCGCGAATTATCTTTTTGATTTTGTCCGCCACCTCGCCAGTTTCGCCAGCCAAACCCAAAACCGGATAAATATAATTATTGCCTTTGTTGGGATAAATAGCGGTTTGGCGGAAAATCTTTTGATAATCGTCGAATGTCATAGCGTTGTAGGAATTAGGATTTAAGATTTAGGAAGTGAGAATTAGATGGATGGTGAATCTGTCTTCGCACGAGGCTACGACAGACACGGTAGTGCTTGGATGCGCGAAGAAAATTAAAACATATCGGCGACGGTTTGGATAAAGGTTAGATCACGTTTTTGAATAAATTTTCCGGAATAAGACTCTGGTTTATCGGCTTTGATCTTTTCCAGAGCGTCCTCTAATGGCAGAAAGCGAAGTGAAAAGCCATATTCTTTTTCACTCTCAGAAAACTTTGGGGCTTTGCGATCACCTTTGACTCGAGCCAAGTAACAATGTGACATTTGATCCAGCTCCTCCTCATTTCTAAGCTCTTGGATTTGACCTATTTCTGTTTCGATTTCAACTTTGCAGCCAGCTTCTTCCAAACACTCACGCTTCAAAGCTGCCTCTAAATCTTCGCCATCCTCCACCTTGCCGCCGGGAAGACTGTGATGTTTGTAAAGACTGACATAGATAATTGCGATTTCACCATTTTCATCAAAGATAATCGCTCGGGCTGCTTGTCGTTTGTTAAAATTTTCTGATTTTTTTATATCCCCTCCGAAATCCTTGTCTGTGATGGTAGCGAGTAGAGTCATAGAGATTAGTGAACTAGTTAATTAGGAAATTAGAATAGTAAATAGCAATAAAGGAAAAATAGAAACCTGTTTGGAAATTCCGTAACAAGCACGGAATGATATGGTTAGCGGTTGATGAGGTCATTGAGAAGTTTTTTCTGATCGCTGGAATCGAGTAAAAAATTTTTTCCTTTCTTCATTCTCTGACGAGTGATCTCGGCCATGCAAATGGCGGCGGAAACTGAAACGTTGAAACTTTGGATAATGCCGCGCATGGGAATGATGATTTTTTTATCAACCATCTCTATGGCAGTTTGAGACAAACCGGAATGTTCGTTGCCAATAACCAGTGCTATTTTATCATATTTAATAAATTTTTGGTCATAAATTGATTCACAGTCATCACCAAGAATCGTCCCAAAGATTTTGTAACCGTCTTTTTTTAACTGATCAAAACAATTTTTGGTCGAGTTGAATTTGGTAAACGTCAGCCATTTGTTGGCGGAAGCGGAGCTGACACGACCGATTTTACTGGGATTGTATGATTTATGGGTTTCAAAAATCAAATAAACATTCTGAATACCAAAAGCATCACAGGAACGAAAAATTGCCGCGGCATTATGCGGGTCATGAATATCCTCCAATACAACAATAATGTCTTTTTGCCGCTTGGAGATCATAGTCTTTATTTTTTTTATTCGCTCTTCGATTGACATAACAAAGCAATGCTTGAATAAATACACCTAGAATTATTTGAAATTCTTTACAATAATATTGACAAAATACTATTTGGTATATAATAGTTGGTTGATTGACCACCGAGAGGAGAAAACCATGATTCTCAGCCCTGAAGATCTGCATGCGATGATTGAAATTCTATACAATTGTAAGTCTGACCAGGCCATTCTCGCCAACCTTGGAGCAGCACACCTTGGAGCGATTGTCACTATCGTGGTGATTGACCGGGAAAAACAGCGCCCGGTGTTGGAACAGGTCAGGATTGCGGCCAGGATGCAAAACTCGCAACAGGTTTTGATTGATAGCCGTCGAAGCGGACTGTGTGATCGCCCAATTGAATACCCCTGTCTCATGACCGCATGAGCACACTTAAACTGGGTGTAATTTTTATTATGAACATTATTTTTTTCGAGCGGGAAGATAAAAAAGAATGGCAACAATAAAAAGCGGTAATGAAATAATTAAAAAGCCAACTAAATCCTCATAAGTATGAAAGAAAACGGTAAAAGCCACGGCTAACCCCAAAACAGCAAAGCTACCGAGACAAGGTTTGTACCAGGCAAGAATCAACAAAGCAATAATAATAAAAATCGGTATCAAATGCATAAACAAAGCAACTACCAATTCCCACCCAGAATAGGCGCCAAAGACATCGAAAGAGAAAATACTGATGAAGGCCGCATAAATAATCATGATAATACGAGGCAGCCAAGTCAAAAATTTTTTTGTCATATTTTTCAATCTATATCATTATTATAACATAGCGAGGTATTTATTCTACTTGATTGACAAAACTGAACAAATTTTGTAATCTAAACAATCATCCACTGAGGAGGACGATATGACAGAAGAAAAAGTGACCGTACGCATTGGATTTTTGCTTCATACATATGTGGGTAATGACTACTATGGTCAGAAACTAATGATCAAAGAAATCACAAATACACCCCAAATGATCTTCAGATTTATTGCGTATTTTTTGGATCTTTTGAGTCGGCAAAAAACGATTGATAATTTCAAAGGAACAATGGACTATCCGACTGAATCCGAGACTTTCCGGACTCTAAAAAGTTGGCTTGGAGATGCTTATCTCGAAATTGAGGACCCAGAATTTTATGATACTGACCCTCACGTCAGAGTAATGCAAATTTTCTACAACACAGAAATAGCGGATCCTGATTTCCCAAACTTTATTTTCTAAGACACGAACAGGAGGTGACATGACAGAGTCGAAAGAAAAGAAAAACTTTCTTTCTCGTTTGGTTGATTTTTTGGAACATGAAACGCTCAATCTTAAATCTGAAAATCTTGCAACCATGTGCGGAAAATCTGAAACCCTGAAAGCCAAAATTGCTGACCGCGAACAAGAACTAAAACAGCGGTTAGAAGCCGGGGAATCAACCGGTGAGCCTGCTCTAGACTTTGCTCTACGGAAATTCGGCGCTGATCTGGAGCTGATTTATAAAACCAGAGCTTTGTTCAAGATTCTGAACGAATCATCAGGTCAATGGATTGTAATCCGAATTTATTTTGAGGAAGGCTATGAGTTTGGAGCCAGAGAAGTCAAAACAATGCCCGGAATCAGGACAGTCTTGGCAAAGCTGGCCGATCCCGGATTCTCAGTCAGATACGCCAAATATTCACAAGATATTATTTTGCATTTTTCATGTGGCGTAATCGATGAAATGGGCATTAGCAGAAATGGTATGACAAAAATTGAACAATTCACACTAAGATTGGATGCGACGAAGATCATTCAAGATGAAACCGAGTTGTTCTTCAACCCTCATAGTCAAACGTATATCGATGATGATCCGACATCAATCGAGTTCTGTACAGACAATCAAGGTCCGACATTCATAATGATCGACAAAGCAAAAGCAGAAGAAATTCTGGGTTGCCCCATGCCTGAATCGGCTATCGAACGACTGCTGAAAAAGCAAGACAAATAAAATCAGAAAACCAGCAGTAAACTGTTGGTGTTTTTTATAAAAATAATTTGTAAATTTACTTTAAAATTCTTCCTTGAACAATTTGCTCAATATTGTCTGGAAGGTGATTTTGAAGTGGACAACCCCTCACATTCAAATCTCCGCCAATAAAAGTGAGGTTGCGAGGCCACTCTTTAATCTTGGTAGAAAAAGGTCTAAATCGCCATCAATATGGGTCAAACTTTTTGGTAATGTTTTTATATGACTAAATCTAAGGATAAAATCACCATGGACGTGTGATAAGCCCATGGGTAGCTCTTCAAATGTTGTGTTTTGCAGATTTAGTGTACTGTGTATGATGATCTTGTTGCCCTGAAAAGTAAACTCTCTATCGATAAATTCCTCGGCGGCGGAAAAAGCAATGAGTCTGGCCCAATCAATACAATATTCCCTCGTCCAAGCCTCATACTCATTATCCTTTTCGTTTTCCAACGCCTGATTTTGATGTAGCTCTACTATGGCGTCTAATTTTTGAGTAAAGCCTTTCATCAATTCCACATTATCCCAAAATTCACCCGGAGTACTATCCTTAATGATAGAATTCAAACTCTCCAGTAATTCTTGATACTGTTTTTGACGATCGGGGTCGGTAAACTTGTATTTAGAGACACCCGCTATCATTTCGGTTGGATTGAATGTGACTGACATAAACAACTAATAAAAAATTTACTGAAGAATATGTACAGTTAACCTTCAAGGGTTACACTTTTAAAAACTAGAATTACAAAGAAAAGCAAATTTTACTTTCGTCACAAGCTGTAAATATTGGGTTACCCTTAAGGGTTACACTAGTATAATTCAAGCATAAATAGTCTTGAGTAAATCATATCCCTCATCAGCATAAATTGCCAAAATTTGGCTTTTAAATGCCTC
>PFAP01000045.1:4627-27010 GCA_002773615.1 Candidatus Falkowbacteria bacterium CG10_big_fil_rev_8_21_14_0_10_39_11 | reverse complement strand
TTGGCTTTTAAATGCCTCTTACAGGTGAAGATTAAACTTAGCAGATAATTGCCAGAACTGCTAAGAGTGTTACCTTAAAAGGTTAACTATACACAATAACGCCACGGACCAGACGCTTGATATTGGCTGGCATGTTTTCTACTACATTATTTTCGAGATATAAATTACCACCAATACTGACTAATTCCCTGGGGAAAACTTTCAAGTTACTATGCTGAAGATTAAAACTTCCGCCAATTGTTTCTAAACTGTCAGGAAGCGCGACGAGTGGACAAAGCTGCAAGTCCAATGTGTGCCCAATCGAAACCAATGTCTCTGGCAGTGTCTCCACCGAACTCCTGGCAAGGATAAGACTACCTTCAACCTGAGTGATCCCGGCCGGTAATGATGTAACTGCACTCTCTGAGAGATTAAGGTCGCCGCGAACAGAGATGCCTGCATCACCAATGACAAACTTGGTCATCACGAATTCCTCTGGATTTTTGAATCCAGCTTCGGCGGCCCAGGCGATACATTGTTCATTGGTCCAAACAGTCTGCTCTCTTTCAACATTCTCTTCTTGGTGTAATGCAATGATCGCATTTAGCTTAAGAGTGAACTGCTCCATCAACGCCACATCATTCCAGATTTCATCCGGAGTGTTTTTTTTAATAATTAAATTTAAATCAGCCAGTAATTCTAAATACTGTTTTTGGCGATTGGGGTCGGTGAATTTGTATTCAGAGACGCCCGCCATCATTTCAGTTGGATTAAATTTGATGGACATAAAATTTAATAAAAGTTATATTTTGCGATTTGACCTCGGCTATGAAGGGCTAAGATTTGTTCTTTTAGAATTGGAGAACAATCATCATCTACATGAATCTCATTTGATATTTCAATGTCATCGGGTAATCTTTGCATTGGGCTTCCTCTCATATACAAGGTTTCAAGCTTCAGTTTTTTTGGAAAATTGTTTATCTGGCTATTGGTAATATTTACTGCTTTAACATTTAAATTATCTGGCAACACAATCCCCTCACCATCACTTACATCTAGAGTTCCTTCAATGACGGTTAAACCATCCGGTAGCTTTTTTACTTGTGTTTTTCTGAGATCAATCACACCAGAGACATGTCTTAATGATTGAGGCAGCTCAACGATTGGATTATTATACAGCCTTATACTTCCAAGAACCTCTGTTAATCCGACAGGAAGCTCTAATATATTAGAACTGGGTATTGTCAGGCTGATGTTTATTATTATCCCCCCGCTATCAACTATAAAACAATCGTCAACGAAGGCTTCTGGAAACTCGTACTTGGATTTTATTGCCCACTCGATGCACTGCTCTTTGCTCCAAACTGGGATTTCTTTGTTTTCGGCCTCTTGATCATCATATAAAGTTATAATGGCTGCCAGTTTTTGTTGGAAGGCCAAAATAAGGTCAACATTATTCCAAAATTCATCCGAAGTGTTGTTTTCAACAATGGACGTCAAACCAGCCAGTAATTCTAAATACTGTTTTTGACGGTCGGGGTCGGTGAATTTGAATTCAGAGACGCCCGCCATCATTTCGGTTGGATTGAATTCGGCTGACATAAAATTAGCTCTTTTTTAGATAAATATAATTGTGACGGTCAATCAATGTACGCCAAATACCTTGAAATAAATGTCTGGGAGAGGTGTTGGCACCGCAGGTAAAATTGACACTCGCCCCTTCTTTAATTGCGAGTTTTAATTCTGGTGAATATGTCCAATCAATTTTTAATTTCAGTTGGTGAGAGCCTGATTGAATCGTAAACTCTTTGGTTTAATCATTTTTAATAGCTCCGATTTGCTCACTACGAAGAAAAACTTTGTATTGACGAATAGAATCAGCGTAATGTTTGTCGCGAGTTAGAATCAATTTTGACATATTATTTAAATTGTTCCTTGATAACGAAATTCATGTCATTTAATTGAGTATAACGATGAAACTTGAAGTTGGGTTTGTCGATGCCGAGAACCAGACGAGTGACTTTTGATTCATGGTGCGCCAACGCAATGACCGGTTTATTAATTTCTAAAGCTAAACCTAATTCATAACCCAAACCAATTGCCGGATAGTCGCAAATGGCCACAAACAAATCGCAAGTACGAACACAATGGGTATCATGATGATAAACATCAGCGTCAGTCCCCTGTTCCAAGCCGACAAAATCTAAAACTTCAAAGTCAGAGCGTAAAATATTTTTAAAAGCTTCAACTTGCTGGAGAAAACCTTCCGTTGCCTGAGTCAAAGCACAGCCAACATAAACTTTTGGAATATATTTGAATCGCGGGATAGACTGACCGTCAACTATCACATTTGAAATAAACAAATTCAATGGCCGGACCCAAATTGCATTGGGGCCAAAATGATCATCATCATACAAAGCGCGATAAACTACTAGTTCTTCCAATGTTTCCGAATGACGAGAAAGGCCGATGACTTCATATTCTTTGCCTTTGTAGTGACGATATTTGCCGAGCCTTATGTCGGACATAGGTATTAGATTAGAGATTAGAGTTATCAGTAATCAGGGACAGTTGTCAGTGAAAGTTATTCTAATTCGGAAATAACAAATTCTTCGGTGATTATTCCTTCTGTGTAAAACTTTTTCATGATTCGATAAATTGTTTTTAACTCTTTTTTTTCAACAATCGCCTGTTTTAATTCCGCTACCAATTGATCAATTTTCATTTCTTTTTCTTTCAAATCAACCGGAATATTTTTGGGCGGGGTAATTTTGTAATACAGACAAACGCGCTTTATTTCATCTTGGACTGAATGAAACTTATTTAAATCGGTTTTGGCGTATACATAACCCGGCTCATGCTCATGAAGCTCAAAATCTATTGCTTGAAAAAGAGGCGCGACAATCTCTGATGGAAAGGCACCTAACGGTACATCGTCCAATCGTTCCAAGGTCATTTCCGGCCAAGATGGATCAATTTCTGTTGGCCGGTCCTCCCGCTTTGGTCGATCAGGAGTCTTGGGCGTCTCTGTTTTTTTACTTGTTCCAAATATTTTTTCGAAAAAATTTTGCATATTATTTGTTGTATTTGCTATTAAAATCTTTTTTGTTAAAAGATCGCCTCAATAATCCAACCGCCAAGCCCAAAGACAATAGCACCGGCTAAAACGGTAACAATGATAAGGCCATAAACAATTAGAACTCCAAGCATGTCATGGCCCAAAACAGCCAAGGCTCGCTTGTAAATTTTGTCTGACTGCAGCCAGCCTTTGTAGCTGTAAGTGTCTTCTTTTTTTGGTTTCATATTTTATACATTATTTCTTTTTAACTAACCAGAAAATTGTGCCATTGAATAAAATAACAAAACATAATATCAAAATGGCAAATCTCATGGAATAGAAGTCAGCTAAATAACCAGTAATTGGTAAAACAATTAATTTGGCCGAAGATTTGAATAACTCGAGGATTGAACCCATGGTAGCGCGATTTTTGGAGCCAACGTGTTCATGAAAAACTGAATTCTCGATTGGTGATCGAATATTGGCAACCATAAGAACAAAGAAAAACAAGATGATACCGATAATTGAACTATACCCCAGCCCTAAAATCAACAGCGGAAGAAAGGAAATCAAGGTCAAATAATTTACTACGGCCATACCACCGAACTTGTCTTCCAGTTTGGAAACATAACGAACCACAAAAGCAACTAGAAGCAAAAAACCGGAATAAATAAAACCAAAAAGCTCTAGCGGGACTCCAGCTTCAACCATGTACGGCTGAATAAATTTATCCAGGGCAAAAAAGACCGATGAAAATAAAATTATATTGATAATAATGCGAAGCAAAACTTTCTGACGATAAATTTCCCGAAATGAATCGCCGGCAAACTTGAACCGACCAACCAGACTGAACTTTTCACCGTTTTCTTTGATCCGATCCCAAGTCAAAGTCTGAAGATAATTGATAAAGGCCGGGATGGCGGCGATAAGAAAAGCCCAGTTGAAACCAAATCGAACTGCGATCAAGCCACCAACAGCCGTACCGATACTTTCTGATAGCCGAGCATAAAATTTTTGATTGGCCTTGACTGTGGTGTAGCTCGGAGAATCTTCATGTCCCGCCAAATAATCATACACATATGCAGTTTCACTCCCGGAACGAAAACTTTTTCCTAATTCATACAAAAGATTGGCTGCTAACAGAGTCAGGAAATTAAATGATAAACCAAAAGCGACGAAAGCCAGGAAGATAATGAATTTGGAAAAAATAATACTCTTACGTTTACCATAAAGATCAGCAAAAATACCGGTCGGGATTTCAATGAGAAAAGAGAAGACTGATCCAATAGTAAAAATCCAAAAAATTTCTGAATAACTAAGACCCAAATTTTGAAAGAAAATAATGATAATCGGAACAAAGTAAGTTTGATTTTTCAAAAACGATGCTAAATATATCTTTTTTATTTGATCCATATTGGTTATTATAACTTATTTTTACAAAACTTTGAATTGACAAGCTGATATAGAAATGTTAGGTTATTAAGTCAAACTACAAGGAGACAAACACTCGACTAGATTTATTAAATAGGAGGGTGCATGAACCAAGAAATGTTCTCGTTCACATTAATCATGGCGGTGTTATTGTTTTTCATGATCGTCGTTGTGCTTGATAGCTATCATAAGATTACTACTGAGAAAAAAAAGCTGGTACCACGGCTGCGGCGTACAGTCACGCAAAGATCAATCATGATATTGTGGTTTGCTTCGCTAACAATTCTCTGCATCTCTCAGCACTATAATGTAATCGAAGACTTAGCGAATTTGCTGGTAGCGGTCACTTTTTTGGCAATGTTGTATGTACCGTGTGGGATTAAGTGCTTCAAAAAGAAACAAAAACTTTATCTACTTAGACAGAGTGTATTTATTCTGGTGAGTCTGATGTACTGGGCTCTACTACTTGATAACATATTCTAAATATAACACTTATATTGTTTGAAGTCTGGTAATACTAGGCTTTTTTTGTTTGACAAATTCACAAAAAATACAACTACTACAAAAATATAACAACATTATATTATAAAAACAAAGTGACTATATAACTGACAAACTTTTGCATAAAATACAATGGATTTAAAACAAAAAAACAGACCTGCACACGGTCTATTTTTCTCATGAAGCGGTAAACCGCTCTTAGTTTCGAGGTTCTGCTGGGCGAGCTTCGTTTACAACGATCTCACGTCCTTTTAGTTCAGAACCGTTCAATTCGGCTAATGCTTTGTCAGCATCTTCGTCATTTGTAAAGGTGACGAAACCGAAACCTTTTGATCTTCCAGTCATTTTGTCCATGATGACAACTGCGTCCTCAACGGCACCAAATGCTGAAAATGTTTGGTTAAGATCTTCACTGGTTACTCCCCAGTCAAGACTACCAATAAATAGTTTCTTGCTCATAGATAACGTACGAATAAAAATTAAAATGTTTTACGCAAACCCGGGTTTTTATTCATGTACGTTAATAGCAATTGTGCACCTGACTATTTAGATAGCATGAGAAAAACACTAGTTCACAAAAGGAATTATAGCATACTTTTCGTAAGTTGTAAAGAGCTGTTGATGATAATCCGGGATAACACAACGCCTTTTCGTGCAGATTAGCCTAAATAAATAGAAAAAAGACAACTATTTGTTGTCTTTAATTTGATTGAAAAAGCTACGCAAAAAGTTGTATTCCCGCCAGGTCATCTCTTGGCCCGGAGTCAAACCCAAAAGTTCACAAGGCCCTTTGCGACCATAAGGATCACGTCGACGAAATGGATCTGGTTTTAATTTTTGACAAGTGGTTTGTCGACGTTTTCGTCGATCTTCTTCATCATGTCGCCGAGCAATACATGGCTGACAATAAACCGTCTCCGTTTCACAATCAAACTCGGCTCGTGATCCACACTTAGGACAATAAACCATGGTCATGTTATAGCCCATGAACCACCTCCTTTGGTTGAAATAATTGAACTGTATAATATTTTTGAGAAAAAGTCAATTGACAGCATATGCAGATGTGTTAAAGTACCTTTTCCGAACCATGGAGGTTCGGTCATTGATCAGAGGAGAGACAATGACTGAAAAAAATAATGGTGGTATTGATCTTTTGAATCAAGAACATTTTAACATGGAAAATCCTCGGAACAAGCCGGTCGTGGGCTGGAAGCCAACCTCTGATGGGATTGGCGGGCTGTTTAATCCGCAGGGCTGGGCAGCTCTCCGAGCGGTTCTCTACAAGATTACACCAGAACAATTGAAGCAGTGGCTTTATGATCAGATTCTGGTCGTCGAAAATCCCGGTTCAATTGTGATTATGGAGCTTGATGGCCGAATCGGTCTGGTTCAGAATTTCCGCATGATCGGAGATCGACTATTGCCAAAAGCGGCCGGCAGCTATATCAAAACTTTGAATGAAGAAAAATTGTGGCAAAAGCTACTCGATACTTTGGGTCGGTGGTCATGGGAAGCGCCACGCGGATTGATCAATGATCCGGAGACTGATGATATTAAAAAGTTTATTCTGAAAACAGCCCGGGTGGAAGCGCTGGAAGAAACTGGTTTTACTTTGTCTGAGGCTAGAATTGTAGGTCCGGTAAATGCAAACACCACGTTCTTTGCTCATTCACAGTATATTGTGTACGGAAAGATTGAATCAATGGGAGAAGCCAATCCTGAAGATCTGGAAATCATTGGAACCTCCAAACTCTTTACGTTGGATCAACTCAGAGAGCTCAATAAGTCCGGTGAATTTGTGGATGGTCTGACTCTGGCTGGCATGGCGCTTTGTGGATTTAGTCTGTAGGGACAGCGAATCTGCGAATCATTACAAATTCTACGAATGTGGCCATACCCAATTTGGGGAAGAGAATAATGAGAAAAATAAATACCGACAACTGCCGGTATTTTTTTATTGAATAGTGTTATTGTCTTTTTTCTGGCTGAGCCAGCTTGCCTAAATCCATGGAGGCACTATACAAACCCATCATAAGATTGCCGTCAAAGGCATCAAATTTACGGCGAAAGGCAAACTCAACTTGCTGATGCAAGGTTTGTTCATCTGGTATACGTCCTGTTTCTATTCTAATAGCATCTCTCAGTTTGGCTTTAATTTTATCATCTTTGAGTGCGAAATCCATTATCTTGGTGGCCATCTCCTCTTTTAATAAATCCTTCATATCATCACTCATCTGATCAAACAACCTAGCCGACTTGATTTCGGCTGCTGTTTTTCTCGTGGAATAAAGCATTATATGCCCATCTAACTCATCTCTCCGTCTTTGCATGTCAGCTTTTAGGGCGGTAATTTCTTTTTTTGCAGATTGATACGAAGCCTCGGCTTTTTTTTGATCAATTAAATACATAGAACTAGCATTCGGATCTCTAATCAATTGATCGTAAGAAAAAATATCATGTGAAGCGCGATTGAACTGGGTCAAGGCTGAAGCAAATGGAGACAAATAAATTTCTTCATCAGAAAAGTAAGTAGTATCCATTTCGTCAGGGTTACTAATTGTTGTATCAATTTTTTTAAATACTTCTAAAGCTCGAGTGATGACCCTGACAGCTTCAGCTAATTTGAATAATGCTTCAAACTTTTCTTTTTGACCTTCAATTTTACTAATATCAAAACTTTCAACCAATTTTGTTGCTCTAGCTATTTCTTCCCGATTGGTAGGTTTTAATTTGGAATTAGCATCAATCATTTGTTCAAAACCATCATCGACAAGATTTTTTAATTCCTCATCAAATTGTTCATTTTCAAGTAAGGCTTGTTCTTGTAAGACGGCCATTGGATCTTCAGGTTTTTTGGTGCCAAATCTACCTTTGAATAATCCAGATAGAAATGAAGTCCGTTTCTTGGCTTCCTTTTCGGCGGAGGCTTCAGCTTTTTTGCGTTCCGCTGTCATTTGTTCTTGCTTTGAATCTAATGGCGTTTGTGTTTCATTTGGCATAAGTTTCATTTTCATTTTTATATCCTGGTTTTATCATAACATAATTCGGAGACTAAAACAATTTTTAATATTAACAAAAGCTAAATTGTTTAAGATACTCTTTTGTTCTATAAAAAAAGGAGACGCGTGGCGACATCATTGACAATGATGGTTCAGGAAAAATCAGTAGAAAAGTGTCTAGCTGATCTTCATGCAGGTGGAGGCTGGTAACCAGAACGTGCGGTATAAATCTAAAGCTGTTAAACCGTAAACAACCTAAATTGATTCAACAAAGCAGCAAAGCGGCTTTTTTTTTGTCTTTTCATTTTGCATCAACTGTGATACCTTGTGATATAATAAAAGAAAATTAAGATAATTGAGTGATTTAGAGATTAAGGTGAGTCAACAATATGGAATTTAAACTAAAAGCAAAATACAAACCGGCCGGTGATCAGCCGGAAGCAATAAAAAAATTGACGGCGGGAATCAATAAAGGTTTTGATAAACAAACACTGCTTGGAGTAACCGGCTCAGGAAAAACTTTTACTATTGCCAATGTGATTGAACAAGTGCAAAAGCCAACACTGGTCATTGCTCACAACAAAACCCTGGCAGCGCAACTGTGTAATGAATTCCGCGAATTTTTCCCTGATAATGCAGTGGAATATTTTGTCAGTTATTATGACTATTATCAACCGGAAGCATATCTGCCAAGTTCTGATACCTATATTGAAAAAGAAGCGCAAATCAATGAAGAAATTGACCGCCTGCGCCATGCTTGCACCCAAGCACTATTAACTCGTAATGATGTCATAATTGTGGCATCAGTGTCCGCAATTTATGGTCTGGGAGCGCCGGATCAATATGAAAAAGTAATGATTCATTTTGAACAAGGAGAAGAATTGAATCGCCGAGAATTGATGGAGCACTTGATCGATATGCAATATACCAGAACCAATGCTGAACTGCGACGCGGGATGTTTCGAATGACCGGTCAGGTATTTGAAGTAATGCCTGTCAATGAAGAAATGATTTATCGGTTTGAAATCAGTGAAAAAATTGATCGAATGGAAAAAGTTGAACCTGTAACCAGAAAAATTGTGGGCGAAATTAAAGATGCTTGGCTATTTCCGGCCAAACATTATGTTTTGAATGAACAAGCCAAAGAGGCAGGAATAGTTTCTATAAAACAAGAACTAAAAAAACAGCTGGCTAAATTTGAAAAAGAAAAAAAACTACTCGAGTATGAAAGATTAAAACAAAAAACCCGTTATGACTTGGAAATGATTCAAAATGTGGGATACTGTAACGGAATTGAAAACTATTCCCGCCATTTTGACGGCCGCGTAGCGGGCGAGCCGCCATTTACACTGCTTGATTATTTTAAACACGGAGCCAAAGAATTTTTGACGGTCATCGATGAATCGCATGTTACTGTGCCTCAAATACGCGCCATGTACAATGGTGATCAAGCAAGGAAGAATTCTTTGATTGATCATGGTTTTAGATTACCAAGTGCCAGAGATAACCGACCGCTAAAATATGATGAGTTTGATCGAAAAACCGACCAAGTAATTTATACATCAGCTACGCCGAGTGATTATGAATTAAAAGAATCCAAACAAATCACCGAACAAATCGTTCGTCCGACAGGGTTGGTAGATCCGGCGGTAACAATCAAACCGGTGACGGAGAAGAAAGAGATTGAGATAACTGAGAGACTGAGAGAATTAAGTTCAGCGCGGGAAAACAAAAAAACAGAGAACAGAGAAGAGAAAACAAAGAGCAGAAAACAAGGAAACAAGTCGCAGATTGACGACTTGATTGCGGAAATTGAAAATCAAGTAAAGAAGAAAGAGCGAACTTTGGTTACGACTCTGACCAAACGAATGGCTGAGGACATAACTGACTTTCTAAAAGCCAAAGGAATCAAAGTTGAATATCTGCATAGTGATATTGATACCCTGCAACGGATTGATATTATTACCAAGCTGAGAAAAGGCGAAGTCGATGTCTTGGTTGGTGTAAACTTGCTGCGAGAAGGCTTGGATATTCCGGAAGTGTCTTTGGTGGCGATTCTCGATGCAGACAAAGAAGGTTTTCTTCGAAGTGAAACCAGTCTGATACAAACAATTGGTCGGGCAGCTCGGAATGCCAATGGTAGAGTGATCCTTTACGCCGATGTGATTACAGGGTCAATCAAAAACGCTTTGAGAGAAACTGACCGGCGGCGGGAAAAGCAATGGGCTTACAATGAAAAGCATGGAATTACCCCCCAAACAATTGAAAAAAGTATTCGAAATATTCTGGAAGAGTTTGGTTTGACAGTAAACAAAAAGACAAAGAAACAAGGAGCCAAATCTAGAATTGAAAAAACACTCCAATTGGAGTTGGCTAGTGACACCAGACCACTGAAAAAAATCATTGCGGAAAAGGAAAAAGCCATGAAGCTGGCAGCTAAGAATCTGGAGTTTGAACTGGCCTCGATTCTCAGGGATGAGGTTGCCACACTAAAAAAACAAGATAAGAAATAATAATTTTATACAAAGTATGCTTGCAGAAAAAGATCCGTACAATTGGTTTGAAAACAAAAAACAAGAATACGCCAGTCTCCTACGTGTTAGAATTGTCGGGGACATGGCCAACAAAAACGCGGGCTTAGTTTTTTCAATCACTCCCGACTTTACAATCTATATTACAGATGATATGCATGAAAAACTGGTAAAGAGATACTGAGTTGATCCGGACATGACGCTTGCTGAAGGATATATACTTTTTGATAAAAATGGTAATTTTGATAAGATTAGATTCAAAGCGAATTATCAGCCCAGACCTGGATTCAGAGGTGACTCTAGAGAAAAACAAGCTTTTTATAAATCAGTTGAAGATGAAATAAAAGCTGCACTTAAAATTGATTAATTAAAACAATATGGAACAACTTCAAACACAAGAACAAAAACACCTAGAATTTGTTAACCTAACTATCAAAAATCTAATCGGAGGGCATGATTTTATATATTGGGAACAAATTGCCAGCTTACCGATGATTAAAGCAGACAAAGACTGGGCCCCATACCGAGAAAACTTGGATGAAGGATTTGGAGACGTAGAAATTCGCGGGAAATATTCTTTTGATCGTCAACATAAAGAACTGATAATCTCAGTGAACTTGCATAAAAATTCGGAATTGATGAATCTAAAATTAAAACCGGTATTACGAAAAGAATATCGATTGCCGGTTCCAGCCGAAGCAGTAAAAATGGCTGAGGAAGAAATTAAAAAGCAAGAGACTTTCGAACAAGACCAAAAAAATAATCTCCAGGCTGCCTGGCAATGGCTGGAAGAAACGCCAGAATCAACATTAACTTACGAACAATGGAAACAACATCCGCTAAGCCAGCTGATTGGAGGTCCAATTGATGAGCATCATTGGGCAGAAGTGGAATATACCAATGAGAATAAAATGCGAATTGTAATATTATCGCCATCTGATTCCGGATTCAAAAAAGGCAATGTCGAAGATGTTTATGAACTTGAACGGCCAAAAAATTCAACTAGCGTCTAGATTGAAAAAAACTGCCCACGGCGGTTTTTTGATATAAAAAAGACACCGAATATTCGATGTCAAAAATCAATCAGCAAAATCACGGTCAGGTGGGCGGACACGACGAGGTTTACGATCCTGGTCTGAGATTCGACGGCGCTCAGTGATTCCGGAATGAAACTCACGAGCAGCGGCATCGAGATCTCTTGCGTCCACCAAATCCTCGACGCGATCTGCATTACCAAGTTTATATGATTTATCACGATCAGCGCTCTTGTACATGGTCTGCTCATTTGGGAAGACATAATCTGTCTGGCCAACGCGCACACCAATATACAAAGGGCTGTAGACAAAATCGTGCGGGTCCTGCAAAAAAGCGACTCTGTGCATCAACATACAGTCATAAAAGAAATTGTAATGACTGGCCAAAGTTGTGGTGCAAACACGCTGACAATGATAATCTTCAAAGTAAATAATCTCATAGCGCGTGTTGGACAAATTAAAACCAAAATCTTTCTTGACCCGTTGGGCAAAAGTCTGCAAATGCTTTGCTTTACTCTCAAATGCCTTCTGATGCTTGGCACAAAATTCGATCAGCCAAGCAGGAACATTGATACTGACAATGCAAACCTTGCGGGGCCAAGAATAGAAAAAATGATTCAGCATGGAGACCGCTTCCGCCTCTTCACGAATAATGGCGGCCAGCTCTCCGGCACGGATAATACCAAAACCATTATCCTGACAAAATTCTTCCCGGACAACAATGAAACGATGAGGATCAATCCGATCCAAAATCGGCAAAATATGCCGACGCAAATAGGCCATGATACTTTCATTCTCATCAGCGGAAACCATCAAGAAATCATCCTCAGTATAATCATACTCGACCGGGCGCTCAGACATGGTGCCTCCGTTGGCGAGACTAGGAATCAAGTCAAAAGGCGAATCTGAACCACTCATGGATTCCCCCTAATTTTGTGGATATGACAATAGATTATACAGGAAAAATAAATTTTTGTCAACAACACATGACAACATTCTTGAATTATTATTATTTTTAGAACAAAAAAACCATCACAAAAAGACAACTTCTTATGTAGAATTATAATTATTTACCCAAAATCTCATTGATTTTATCAATCAAGGTGGCAACATCGATGTCTGATTTGGAACAATAATCAATTGCACCGAGCTCAAGACCCTTTTGGCGATCTTCATCCTGTCCCAAATTTGTCAGGATAATTACAGGAATTTTACTGATGGTCGGATCCGCCTTAATAGCCTTGAGAACTTCAAAACCGTGCATACGCGGTAAAATGAGATCCAAAACCACCAAGTTAGGGACGACCTCCTTGACCAATTTTAAACCGGACTCACCATTTTTGGCAACTTTGACTTCATAATTTTCCTTTTCCAGTTTGTTTTTCAAAACATTGGCGATAATCGTATCATCTTCGACGATCGTTATAATTTTTGGTCCATCAATCATATAGTTATTATTAGTATTATTATTTCTAATTATTTAAATGGCTTTTTGTTGAAAGTAAAATGAAATTGAGCCCCTTTGTTTTCCTGCGAATCAAACCAGATAGACCCGCCATGAGCGTCAACGATTGCTTTGGCGATATACAGTCCCAGACCGGTCCCTTCAGTATCAGACATCGTGGCGTTATCCGCTCTGAAAAATTTGGTAAATACTTTTTTGTGATCCTTTTTCGGAATCCCCATACCAAAATCCTGAACTTTGCAATGGATTTTTTTGATACCGCATTCACAATCAATATTTATCTGACCACCTTTCTTGGAAAACTTAACAGAATTAGAAAAAATATTGGTCACAACTTGTTCTAACTTTTTCTGATCGGCCTCACAACGACAAGACTCGCCCTTGAAACTCAATCTTACCTTGAGATTTTTGGCACTGATCAAGCTCTTGTATTGTTTCAATACCTCCTTGATCATAGAACTAAAATTAAAAGTTGAGTATTCCAAGATAAAGTTGGTGCCAGATTCAATCCTGGAAACGCTGAGTAAATCTTTGACCAACTCAACCATTTTGGTATTGCTTTTTCGAATCTGATTCAACTTATTTGTTTGTTCAGTCGAACAATGATCACCGGCCAGCCCGGTTAATTCCGTAATTAACCATTTGATATCTGAAAGAGGTGTCAGCAACTGATGAGATGCCATTGAAACAAATTCACTCTTCATTTTATCAATGGCTCGTCTTTCAGAAATGTCAGACATCGTTCCAAGCATACGATAGGGACGACCATCTTTATCCGGCAAGAAAAGTCCGCTGTGCTCCACATAAATATAAACTCCGCCTTTAGTTTTGAATCGATACTGATCATAAAAATTGCAACATTTTTTCTGAGCTTCATTGAGCAACCTGATCGTCTCTTTTCTATCATCAGGATGAATCATTTTGACCCAACCGTCGAAATCAATCTGGCTGTTCATATAATTGAGACTGTGCTTTAGGACCGAGTTTACAGCTCCATCCCACTTAATCTTTCCGGTATTGATATCATAATCATAAATCAAATGCTTGGTTTGAGCGGTAATAATCCGATATCTTTCCTCACTGTTCATAAGAGCTTCTTCAATTTTTTTTGACTCGGTAACATCTCGAACCACACCGGTAATACCGATTACATTATGTTTATTATCAAAAATCGGAGACTGAACCGTATGCAAATTTCTTTTGTTACCACCCAGCTTCAGTGTCTTGATTTCATTCACCTGGTGTCCCTGGAAATTTTTATCGTCAACGTATTTTATCACGGCCGCATCGTGTGGAGAAAAAACATCCTCAGCACGAGAGCCGATAATTTTTTTTTGAGGCAATCCCATCATCTGCACGGCGGCTGGGTTAACAAAAGTAAAGCAACGATCTTTACCTTTAGCAAAAATCGCATCGCCAATATTTTCACTTATTGTTCGCAGCTTTTCTTCACTTTCTTTTATTTTATTTGCACTGGCTTTTTGCTCAGAAATATCACGAAAGACAACTTGAATCAAACTGACGCCATCAATCGCTACCGGACGGCCGGCCACAGAAACATCTATAATGCGACCATCAACCCGAACAAACTTTTCTTCACGAAGGGGAGCGTCTTTCCCAACCTTTTCTTTTTTGATGCGCTCCTTTACTTTGCCCCAGTGTTTAGGGTGGACAAATTTTGATATAGGAACTCCAATTACTTGATTTTGTGCCTTGGCGCCTAAAATATTCATGGCAGCTTTGTTGGCGAATACAGTCTTTCGACCATCATGAAGAACAATGCCGTCTGGAGACAATTCCACTAAATCACGATATTTTTTTCCGATTCTTCCAGTTGGATTTCATGCTGTTTGAGTTCGCTAATATTTCTAGACACACAAAAAACCCTCACGATATTTCCGGAAGAATCTTTGACCGATCTCAAAACCATCTGACACCAATCGTGTTTCGCGCCTTCAGGTGTATGATGAACAATAATTTCAGACTTCAATCCCTTTTTCGCTCGAAGAAAAGCTTTTTTTGCGGCTGGAATATATTTTGGTTGTATGGCGGAAAGCCAATTCCAACTACTAGCATGTTTAGGGGACTTCAAGTAGTGCTCTTTTATACCGCTCGAATTGATGTACTCAATATTTTGTTTCAAATCAAAAAGCTTGATGCAGTCAGGAGATGTCTCCGCCAGAGTTTTGAATTTTTCTTGGCTTTCAATCAGGGCGGCTTCACTTTCTTTTCGTCCGGTGATATCCATGACAATGCCATCAATGCCCTGGAAATGACCGTCTTTGAAGACTGAGGTTTTGGTATCGGAAACCCATTTTACATTCCCATTTTTGGTTTTGATACGATATTCCTGAACCAGAGACATGGCTCGCTGGGTCATTTTTTGTTCTTCACTCTGGATTTTTTTTTGATCTCGAGGGTCAATTAATTCAAACCATCTTATCTCATTTTCCAATTCATGCTCCGTATAACCGCACAAATCCTCTGCCCCTGAAGTAAACTCAGCGATCCCGTCAACATGACCACGATAAAACATTCCATCAACATTTTGGGTGAGGGTTCTCAGTTTTTCTTCATTTTCTTTTAATTTTGTTTCCGCTAGTTTTTTTTCGGTAATATCTTCGCCGGAAAAAATAATGCTCTGATTTTTTTTGTTTTCATCTTTTAAGATAGAATTATGAAAGGCGATTATTCTTTCTTTACCATTTTTGGTTAATACTGGATTTTCATAATATTCTACCTGTTTTGTGTCACCGGCCATTAATTGATCAAAGACTTTTCGAACATCCCGCTGTAGACGCTTGGGCAAACAAGTCTCAAACCAATTCTGACCAATAAGCTCCCCATGCTTGTAACCTAAAACTTCATTTCCTTTGTCATTGATCATTATAATAAATCCATTATGATCCAAGATAGCAACAATTGATCCAACTATTTTGAGATACAGCTCCGTGCGTTCTTTTTCGGCCAGTATTTTGTATTCATAATCTTTTTGTTTGGTAATATCCTGAACTGTACCGGTAGCTGAGATTGCCTTTCCATGAACATCAAATTTAATATCGGCTCGCTCCCGCACCCATCGGACCTGACTATTGATTATGATTCTATGTTCTATGTCATAAGGCTTTTTGTGAATTGCTGCCTGCCATGACGAATTCACATATTGACGATCATCGGGATGAACCAAGCTTAAAAATTTTTTATAGGTGAGATGATCACGAGTCAAATTGAACATGGGGTATACTTGAGCAGACCAGGTTAACTTTCCACTGGGGATGTCCAAATACCAACTACCGATATGAGCCAGCTCTTGAGCCTCAGCCAAATGTTTACGACTGGCTTCAATCTCCTGCTGCTGAGCCTTTTCCACACTTATATTAATAGCAATACCGACAATATAAGTCTGTTTTTCATCAATCTCCAAAACAAAATTATCCATAACTGTCTGATAGGTGCTACCATCTTTTCGCTTATGCATTACCTCACCACGATACCGACCCTTTTTGATTAAAATTTGATTGAACTTTTGAATGTTTTCAGTTTCTTCTTTGGGGTGAAAAATGGAGAGATTCTGACCAATACAATATTTCTTGGTATAGCCATGATTTTTAGCCCAAGCATCATTGACAAAAATGATTTTCCCTGATAAATCCGCAACGGCAATCTCTTGGGTTGATTGTTCAACCATAAAACGATATTGCATTAGCTGACTTTCCAATAATTTTTGGTCGGTGATGTCATGCAGCACGGCCAAAACTCCCCCCACCCCATGACTGGCTTTCATCTTTGTGGCACTAACTTCAAAATCTTTGAGCTTGCCATCACCACCAATAATTTTTATTTGGTATGGTTTAATCTTTTTGCCGGCCAATCTTTTGGCGAAATTAATCAAAACTAATGCTAGGAATTCTTTGGGAACATACTTTGACATGGTTCTAATGTTCTTGCCGATAATATCCTTGGGTTTAATGCCGGAGATCTTGTGGACCTGGCTATTGGCATCAATAATCTTGCCTTTGGAATCAAAAATCAAAATAATATCATTGACTGACTGAAACACAGCTTGATATTTTTTTTCATTTTCTATAGATTTTATAATTTTTCCCATACAATTTTTGTATAGTATTATTATACCACTTATTTTAAACACTTTTAAATCATTCTTGACATATTGGTAAATTTCAACTACAATAGCGTGTTAATCTCACAAATTACTGCAGCCATAATTGGCTGCCAATGGAGGATCAAAATGATTCATGATCCGGTTACACTCCAGGTTTTCAAACGCCATGGTCAAAGTATGGTACTGGTCGAGACTGATTTTCAAAAAATGGCCCGAACCAAAGCGGTTCTTTCGGTGCTAATCGTAGATCGCTCCGGTTCAATGCAAGAATTCGAAAAGCTGCCGGAAGAATTGGTAAATAAACACATTGACAATTTGAAGCTTGAAACCGGGGCTGAACAATATGTGATGGTAATCACCTTTGCTGATACGCCAAGTATTGATATCAATCTCAGCCATTGTAAAAGTGCACCCAAATTGGATAATTATAAGGCAAATGGTTGTACCCTTCTATATGACACGGTTTATTATACACTCAAATCTCTGTATCATATCCGCAATCGAATTCCGAGAGCTCTACTTGGAAATCTTAAAATTGTAATCGGTGTATTCAGTGATGGAGAGAATAATCCGCCTGAAGCCTTTGTTGATCGCGATCAACCAAGAAAACTCCAGGAAGCCTGCCGTCGAGTATTAGAAACGGGGAAATTCGATCTCAATAGTTATGGTATTGGGATTGACGCGGGAAATCTGGCTCGTAAAATGGGCTTCCCAACTGATGCTGATCATTGCATTACGGTTGAAAGGTCAAGGGCCGGAGTAACCAGGGCAACAGATACTTTTACTCAAAGAACATCAACTTTTTCTATGGAATTTGATGTTGATTGATTTTAATCAAAAAACCCTGAAGTAGAACTAATTTCATTGTTAACTTCAGGGTATGCTGCGCTAATTAACGCAGTGTTTTTTTTGCCAGTTTGGCAGCTAGTCCAATATAATTGTGAGGACGAAGAGCAAGGAGTCTACTCTCAAGTTCTGGAGAAAGCTGCAGTGATTGAACAAAATCCCACAGAGTCTCAATAGTAATTTTTTGGCCTCGGGTCAAAGCTTTTAGCCGTTCATACGGCATAGCAATACCTTCCAGGCGCAAAATTGTCTGAATCGCTTCAGCCAAGACTTCAGGATGAGAATTCAAATCAGCAGTAATCTTTTTCTCGTCAGCGGAAATTTTGACCAAGCCTGCAAAGATAACTTTGTAGGCAATCAAACTATAAGCCAAAGCAACACCAATATTTCTTTGAACGGTACTGTCAGACAGATCTCGCTGTAAACGTGATACCGGGAGTTTTCGAGAAAAAAACTCAAACAGAGCGTTGGCTAGACCCAAATTACCCTCAGCACTTTCAAAATCAATAGGATTGACCTTGTGGGGCATGGTGGATGAACCGACTTCCCCATCAACCACAGATTGCTTTAGCCAGCCGTCACTGACATAACGCCAGACATCCTGACACAAATCAATCAAAATCATATTAATTCGGCGAAGACAATCAAATAGTTCAATCATGCTGTCATGCGATTCGATCTGCGTGGTCCATTCATTTTGGACCAAATGAATTGTGTGATCACGGCTGAAGCCGGCAATGAATTCAGCGGCAAATTTGGGCCAGTCAATATGAGGGAAAGCCACAAGCATCGCATTGTAATTGCCGGTAGCACCATTCAATTTGCTTTCAAGTTTGATCTGCTTGAGCTTGCAAATTTGCTTGTGCAACCGAGCACCAAAAACTTTGAATTCTTTGCCCAGAGTAGTAGGAGAAGCCGGCTGACCGTGAGTGCGAGCCAGCGTGGGCAAAGCGGCAAATTTTCGGGCAAAGTCATCAATTTGCTCAATCACCGGCTCAAAATTTGGTAGAATAACATTTTCAAGAGCATCTCGGAGCATCAAAGAATAAGCCAGATTATTGACGTCTTCAGAAGTTAGACCAAAATGAATCCACTGAGTCAAATGCTTCATACCGTGTTTGGTAAAATACCATTGGAGAAAATATTCCACGGCTTTGACATCATGATTAGTGGCCGGAACTTTGAAACCGTTTTCAGGATCTTCATAGCCAGTGGTTTCAATTTGTTTCATCCTGTCAGTATAGACTCTGAGATTAATCCCCCCAAGCAAATGTCTAATCATAGTTGAATTATCATCGGAAAGCTTATCCGCCGGAACAATACCCCATTTAACAAGCTTGAGAAAATATATAACTTCTACTTTCAAACGATACCAAAATAAAGCTCTTTCACTCAAATAAGGCTCCAAGGCGCTAACGGTATCGCGATAACGACCGTCAATGGGATTTATTGCGTCTAATGGATGAAATTCTTGAGTCATTTGCAAACCGCCTATCCTATGGTTGGTTATTGTAAAAGGACAAGGTTTCATATTAGAAAATCAGACTAATTTTGTCAATAAAGCGGCTTGACATAATTCCATTTTATGATTAAGATTATAGACGATGTTGAACATAAAAAACTTAATCATTAAATGCTTGAAAACCTCCCAGGGACTTTAATCTGCGGAGGATGTTTCGTTAATCGCAGAAAACTGAAACCTAAAGACTTAGATTCCGGATCAAGTCCGGAATGACACGGTGGTCTAAATGCTCTGCAAAATCATAGATATGGAAACTAAAATTACAATTACCGGGGCAAAAGAACATAATCTCAAAAATATAAACTTGCAAATCCCAAGAGACAAGATGATTGTCTTTACCGGTTTGTCAGGTTCGGGTAAATCGAGCCTGGCTTTTGATACAATCTTTGCTGAGGGGCAAAGACGATATATCGAAAGTTTGTCGGCGTATGCCAGACAATTCCTCGGTGGACTGCAAAAACCAAACGTAGACGAGATAACTGGACTATCACCAGCTATTTCGATTGATCAAAAAGCTCATAGCGCCAATCCCCGATCAACAGTAGCCACAATAACGGAAATTTATGATTACCTGAGAATTTTATTGGCAAAAATCGGCACCCCTCATTGTCCTAATGATGGAACCAAATTACAACGCACCACAACGCAGGAAATGACGGAAATCATTTTCAAGAAAATTAAAACTTTTGCTGACAACTCAAATAATGAGCTGAAAATATTGGCTCCGGTGGTACGAGGAAGAAAAGGAGAATATTATCAACTGCTCTATGATGTTTATAATTCCGGTTATCTCGAAGCGAGAGTTGACGGAAAAATAAAAAGTCTTCGAAATCGAATCCAATTGACCAAAAACAAAAAGCATACAATCGAAATAATCGTCGATAAAGCCTGGGTGGATGAATTCTTGGTCGAAGACATGAAAAAAGGAACCGAGCAAAGACTGGCCGAAGCGGTAGAAAAAGCGGTCGACCTTTCAAACGGTTTGTGTACGATAATTTTCCCAGACGGACAAGAAGAAACATACTCTACTGAATATACTTGTCCTGAGGACGGTTATAGTTTCCCGGAAATCGAACCCAGACTTTTTAGTTTCAACAGTCCATATGGTTACTGCGGATATTGTACCGGACTGGGAACCAAGGAACTTTTCAGCGATGAAGTCTGCCCAGAATGTGACGGAAAGAGATTGAACAATGATGCTCTGAGTGTTCGGATAAACAAAAAAAATATTTGGGAAATCAGTGACTTGTCAATCAAAGAAGCCCGCAAATTTTTTGACGAGACTATAAACAAACTAACTGATCAAGAATTGGCGATTGCTGAGCTGGTAATAAATGAAATCGAAAATCGATTGC
This sequence comes from Candidatus Falkowbacteria bacterium CG10_big_fil_rev_8_21_14_0_10_39_11, assembly GCA_002773615.1. Taxonomy (GTDB): domain Bacteria; phylum Patescibacteriota; class Patescibacteriia; order UBA11705; family UBA11705; genus UBA11705. Next base: position 6,166 of record PFAP01000045.1, on the reverse strand, counting down.
GATTTATGTTTGATGTTGGACTTCATTATTTAACGCTAAATCGAAAATCAGGAACACTTTCCGGCGGCGAAGCACAAAGAATCAGACTGGCATCACAAGTCGGCCAAAGATTGGTCGGGGCGATGTATGTTCTCGATGAACCGACCATTGGTTTGCATCAAAAAGACAATGAGAAGCTGGTAAAAACCCTGCGAAACCTTTGTGATATCGGGAATACCATAATTGTGGTTGAACATGATGAAGATACGATTCTTTCCAGCGATTGGATCGTTGACATTGGTCCAGGAGCGGGTAAACATGGCGGTGAGATTGTTTTTTCCGGACCGTTGGAGAATATTCTGGATGAGAGAAAAGCTTTGCCTAAAACTGCCTTGGACTGTAAAACATCAGGCAAAGCAGCAGAGTCTCTTACCGGGAAATACCTGCGGGGAGAAGAAAAGATTCCCACACCTAAGCAACGAAGAAAAGTTGACAAAACTACGCTAAATATAAAAATTGTTGGCGCAGAAGAAAACAACTTGAAGAAAATTAATGTGAACATTCCCTTGAAACGGTTTGTGTGTCTAACTGGAGTGTCTGGTTCGGGGAAATCGTCACTGATGAATGATATTTTGTACAAAGCGGTAATGAATAAACTATGGAGAATGAAAAAACCGGTCGGTAAACATAAATCAATTGAAGGAATTGAAAATATTGATAAGACAATAAGAATTGATCAGTCTCCAATCGGTCGAACTCCACGATCAAATCCGGCGACGTATACCGGAGCGTGGACTCATATCAGAGATTTGTTTGCGGCGACTCAGGAAGCAAGAATCCGCGGATACAAGCCGGGGCGGTTTAGTTTTAATCGGCCAGGAGGTCGCTGTGAAGCCTGTGAAGGCCGAGGTGTCAAAGAAATCGAAATGCATTTTTTGCCTAGTGTACAGGTAATCTGTGAAGTTTGTCGCGGTAAACGATTTAACAAAGAAACACTGCAAGTACACTATAAAGGATTGGATATTTCAGAAGTATTAGCTATGACAATAGAAGAAGCGGAGGTTTTTTTCAAAGATATCCCTGGAATTAATTCTAAATTAAAAATTTTGAACGAAGTGGGTTTGGATTATTTGACCGTAGGTCAATCCGCCAAAACGTTGTCCGGTGGCGAGGCTCAAAGAATTAAGCTGAGTAAAGAATTGGCCAAACGAAATACAACCAAAACATTATATCTACTCGATGAGCCGACCACCGGTCTGCATTATGATGATGTGAAAAAATTGATTGAAGTGCTGCAGAGACTAACCGGCCAAGGGAATACGGTCATGGTGATTGAACATAACTTGGATGTAATCAAAAATGCCGACTGGATTATAGACCTGGGACCGGGTGGTGGTGACGAAGGCGGCGAGCTCATTGCAGAAGGAACACCGGAAGAGGTGGCGATTAAATCGTCCAGCTATACAGGAAAGTATTTGAAGCCGTATTTGAAAACATAAATCAAAGAACAGTAATCAGGGAACAGTTATCAATTAATATAGAACAAAAAACATTAAAGCA
>PFAP01000045.1:0-4579 GCA_002773615.1 Candidatus Falkowbacteria bacterium CG10_big_fil_rev_8_21_14_0_10_39_11 | reverse complement strand
ACATTAAAGCATGAGAACAAAAAAACATCAATTAATATAAAACAAAAAACATTAAAGCATGAGAACAAAAAAACACCAAGCAACCAAAAGTGGAGACTTCTCATGACAATTTTCGTAACAACGCGTGTGATTGGATTCAAAATTGCTACTCTGAAACGTATGGATGAAATGCACGATGACACTTTTAAAACCCGCCTACGTTAAACTTTGGCGGGCAGGCTCAGCATGACAAATTAAATATTAGTTATTTGTTCCCAAGGATAATTCGAATGGCCGAAATGACCGTAGGTGGCGGTGACTCTAAAAATCGGCTGGCGGAGATTTAATCTTTCAATAATTGCTTTAGGACGAAAATCAAACTTTTCTTTTACAATATAAGCTAAGCTTTCACCCTTTTCATTGACGGCTTCTATCATCAAAGGTTGTGCTTCGCCGATTGCATAAGCGACGGAAACCAGTGCTTCTTTGGCCAATGCATCAGCGACCAAATTCTTGGCCACAAACCGACACATGTAGGCGGCAGAACGGTCAACCTTGCTGCTATCTTTACCGGAAAATGCCCCGCCCCCATGAGGATACAAGCCGCCATAAGTATCAACCATAATTTTCCGACCAGTCAAACCGGTGTCAGCCTCAAAACCACCTTGGAGGAAAATACCGGTCGGATTAATTAGAATTTTAATATCATTAATATCGCCAATAACTTTTTTGATCAAATTTTCGGTCAGGAATTGGGATAAAAATTCCTGGCTGACATCATTGGTGTGCTGAGTACTAATTAAAATTGTCGTGATTTTTTTGTTTTCAACGGTAATCTGAGCTTTACCGTCAGGTAATAAAAATTGGTAACCATTGGTTCTCAAATCTGCCAATCCTTTCGTCAATTGGTGAACCAATCCTAATCCAAATGGTAAATAATCTTCAGTTTCATCTGTCGCATAACCATACATAATCCCTTGATCACCGGCACCACCAGTATTCACACCTTGAGCAATGTCTGGAGATTGCTGAACAATCTTGGTGACAATGTCTAATCTATCACTATAACCGATTTCAGAATATACTTGGCGAGCAATTTTGATAGGATCAATTTTTGCTTTGGAAGTTAGCTCGCCACCGATAACCAGCAAACCATGAGCACCAAAGGTTTCAATTGCGACCCGACTCATAGCATCTTGCTTTAAACATTCATCCAAAATCGCATCGGATATTTGATCACAGACCTTGTCCGGATGCCCATTGGTTACACTTTCTACAGTGTAGTTCTGTGCTTTGTGCATAATCATTAATTATATTTATTAAAACTAAAAATTCCTTCACCAAGGAAAGAATTTTTGAATGCAATTATCTTTCCTCGGAGATAAATTCCAAGGATGGATGAAGCACCTTCCCGTTGATCTCTCGACTGTGCTCGAGGCTAAGGGGGTTGCCGGCGGGTCATTGAGCCAATTCTCTCACCGCACTCTTTATAGTCTTTGATTGTTTATTAATTATAGCAAACTAGTAAATATATGCAAATAAAAAAGAAACTACTTTGTAGTTTCTAATAACCAATAATAATTCTACTGAACAGCATTGCCGAAATAAGCAACCATCAATCGATGGTCCTGATGAGCATCTCTATAAATCAAGATTAAATAATCCCCCATTCGAGCCATATGCATTCCACTAGCGCTGGCAGACATTGCAATGGCTTCTCCATTTGACATCACAGGATTATTGACGGTTGGACAAGGTGGTGGCATGAAGTAGCAGAGCAGATCGTTGTACCATTGATTCGCCGCAACATTATAAACCCCAACACGAACAATGCTGGTCGTAACACTTGGAGAAGAAGACTGGTGATAGAAAATTTCACCCCACTCAGTCACCAAATATTGAATATCACTCATATAATAATTATTATACCCCTGTCTTTCTCGGTTTTGATTCTTCAAAATACCCCAAGGATCATTGGTGCCCACATCCTTAACCGCAAACACTTCCCACTGCAGATTCCAATCTTCCGGTTCATTGTTTTGATTGTAGATAACAACATTCTTATTTTTTATAAAACTAAGAAAAACAATCGGCTCTTCATTTTCAAAGCTAACAACCTCCAGATCGATTCCATATCTATAGGGTTCATCAGTAAAATCAACATTTGTGATTTCCATTGGGTCAAGAGTAATGACCGTATTGTCTTTGTACATTTTAACATAAATGAATTCTCCATAATCGCCATAACCATTCTGCTTGGTATAAGCCACAATGGGAGCACCCCCCGGGTAACCACTATCTACAGCCACTCGGACCTTGGTAGCATACGTTTCTGCAGCGCTCAAAACGACCACACCATGATCATGCCAGCCACCAGAATCGGAGTATGATTTGACAAAAAGCCTATTAATATCATCATTAACATAAGCAATAAACAGAGTTGACTCGCCACTGACAGGATCATTGTAAACGGCTGTGCTGAAATCATTGACATTATCACCATGGAAATAACCATTAAAAGCAAAGGTACTCCAATAACCATTGCTATAGATCTTCATATTACCAACATTAGATTCACGATAAATAACAACGGGTTGGCCGTTAAAGATTTGAACATTTACATGATTACTTGAGGCAGAAGAATATGTTGGAATGTCCGTCTCCCACTCACCGGTCATAGCATCAAACAAATAGAGATTGCCGTAGTGTGGAGTGGCGGTCAGCGATGTAGCAATAGCAATCATGCCAGAGTCTTCATCAGTAGCAATCGATGAAGCCCATACATAGGATGGCGTCAGAGCTTCCTCAACCATCGGATGCCAGTTGTAATTGATAACCTCATAGGAACCCTGAAACTCTTCCGTGGAAAAGCAGCCATTGTATTCTCTTTTAGCACGAAGATCGGTGTGGTTCTCAAACGTCAAGCCACTGGTCATAACGTTTGATGAATACTCCGGATCACTGCCGTCGGTAGTATAATAGATGGTACCATCTGTATTGTTGACAATCATTTCTACAGAAGTGTAGTATTGCCCTGGTTCAGGAGAGATGTCCGGCGGATAAACGGCCATTTCATAATGGAATGTCTGATTTTCAGATGTAACAACCGGAGTATAGTATCCCAGAGAAGTAATCAGACTCAATGAAACCGGGCCACACTGCAACGGCAAATAGAGAGTTCGGGAACCTGAAGTACCTCCAAACTCACTATGACCACTTTGTCCGACTTCAGGCGGACTGTCGCTCCAATTGTACCAAAGTGATGTGCCCTCATCCCAAGTGACGGTAATGCTTTCTTGATCTTCAAGGTAATAAATACCGCTTGGCAAACTAATAACTGGCGGATTAATGACCGGATTCAAATCAACAATATATGTCTCATCAAGTTCAACTGAGTTCAAACAAACTGAATCATAAGCAACCAATCGAACACGAGTAGTTTCCGAAATATTGATCATCCCATATGACTCGACTTCAGCACCATAAATCATGGGGTCAGAACCATCAGTAGTATACTTGATGAATTCATTGGCTCCATTGGTACCAAAATTCAGGTCAAAGGCTTGACTGAAATAACCACCTGAGTCAGATAGCCATGGAGACCGGACCTGACACTGATAGTCGAAAACCGTTTCATCCGAACAGGCGGCGTCTTCAGCGCAGACATTTCGACAGGCAGCCATTCTCAATGTTGTAGACTGACTAAAATTCAACCAGTTGGTAAATCCAACGTTGGCGGAGGTGGTATTCTCGTCATCGGGCACGAGAGTGCCAAGGCCAACCGGATAATTGCCGTCCAGAGAAAAATACAACTGACTTTTGTCGTCCCAACTCATACCAACCATAAAGGCCGGAGAATCTTTCAAGAAAACATAGCCCTCAGGATCAGCAACAGGAGCGGCCGGCGGAATCTGAAGAAAATCATACTCGAATGTGACTACTCGAGATTCTTGAGTGCTGTCATAAACAATAAGATTAATCTGGGTTGTCCCGCAACGATAATCAATGGGAATGTCACATGGATTACTGGAACACAAAGTGCCAGATGTTCTTGACGGCATATTGCTATCATAGTCATAGCGCATTTCACCACCAGCAACATTGTAATCTGCACTTACAAACTCAGGAAACTCGTGCTCGGAGTAAACTCGAGGTGACATATCCAACAGAGGTGGAGCCAACTCACTTCTATTCACAAAGAATGTATTGAACTCCGAATGATAAAACCATTGACCCATTTGAAGGTCAATATGAAAGCTAAGTGAAGCATCCAAATCACTATAGTCGGTGGAAGAGAAACCTTCGATTGCTGGCATTGGGTAATAATGTCCAGCGGTTGCCGATGCTTTTTGTGTGTTGACACACAACATCAGCATCAGACTCAAAAGAAACCAACCGACCCAATGACGCATAAACTCCTCCATATATGAGGTGGCAACCAACACCACTGCGGTGTTGACGGGAAAGCGTCTTGTCAAGGAACTAGCTGCAAAAGAATACACTGATTGATAACTTTTGTCAATAGCTATTTGTAATGTGCCGACACATATGGCGGTTTTTGCCCAAGACTGTATAATCTTGGTATATGGCAATATCTATG
>PFAP01000048.1 GCA_002773615.1 Candidatus Falkowbacteria bacterium CG10_big_fil_rev_8_21_14_0_10_39_11 | reverse complement strand
CGTGACATGCTAAAAAATTGCACACACTTCTTTGACTGTTTTGCCATATTTATCGGTTTACAGATACCATCGGCCTCTAATTTCTTTAGGAACGATACACAATAAGCTAATTTAACAAAAAAAGACGCTATTTTACGCCTTTATTCAAGCAAAACTCTCTTGCTTAAATCTTGATACTACAAAATAGGTCAACATTCCTGCCAAGTGACCAAATACTGCCCCGAGAAGAGCCCAATACCAAAGACCTCCCACGTAGTACCCAAACAATACACCCACAACAACATTTAGAATAACAAATCTCGATAGCTTTGGCCCAAAAAACAAAAGTACTAGACAGTACACCAGCATAGCCATCCCAAAAGCACCAAAGATCATATTCGGGACTGTCAGTCCCATGTTCCCTCCTTGGATTTTAATCCTATTGTGGATTTTATGAACTCAGGTGTATATCAGAATATATAACTTTTGTCAATACCACACCAAATAATTTTTGCCGCGTCCCACACCTTTAAAGTGCGTGGTTAAAATAAAACTTCCCGCATCTATGCACCACCCACCATCCTCCACCTTCACTATATCTTCCTATACGGACAAATATCTTTGTAATCACAATAATCACAAACAAAACTGCTCGGCGTAGCCAAAAATTCTTTACTGACAATTTTGTTAATTACATCCAACCACTTTTCCTTTAACTTTTCTTTTTGCTTATCATTGCCAAGAAAAGATACTCGCTGACTATTTTCCAAATAATGAAAAGTTAATTTCACAGCCTTGAGCCCCATCACTTCCTCGGCCGCAATCTGATACAACATCAACTGTTGTTTGTCATCTGCAGTCAATTTACTTTCATCTTTCGGTGTCCCAGTCTTATAATCAATAATCTCAACTCCACCATCCACACTATCTACTCGGTCAATCCGGCCGATAATTTTATAATTATTTAATTTCAAAGCAAACGGCTGTTCCAGCATAGCCACATTTGGTTTATTGGCGACAAAATCTTCGTAAAAAGCTTTAAGCAATCCTTTTCCTTTTTTATAATATTTTTTTTTCTGAGTGGCATCTTCATACCAATCATCCAACCAATTTTTTTCATATATTTCATACAGTTGATCCAGAGTCAATACTATTCTCCGATCCGATTCTGCGGGTCCAAACAAATTACCTTGGATCACATTCTCCATCACGACCGACTGCTCAACAAATTCATTCAAACTCCGATGAATAACATTACCAAAAGTAAAAACCGCCTTACCCGGAGTCGGTATTTTTAATATTTTCGCGCAATAAAACTGAAACGGACACTTTTGATACATTGATAAGGTAGAAAAACTAAAAGACTTGGGCACCACCAATTGATCAATGAAAGATTTGTTTTGATTTACAACCACTTTTTCTTGTTCACTTTTTATTAGGTCCTTTTTCTCATATCCAAGTTCCAATAAAAATCTTGAAAGTTTTTTTTCTCTCGCTCCGCCGTAATCATTGGCTGAAGTAAAAAACAAACCTTCCTTAGCCCGAGTAGCCGCCACATAAAACAGTCGACGCTCTTCTTCCAAGTGATAGTCACCAATCGGTAACTTTTCTCGCAGTAAAGCGTCCGGGATTACAATGGCTTCGCTTCGCTTATCAGTTGGAAATTTACGATCAACCAAGTTGACCAAAAATACATATTTGAACTCAAGCCCCTTGGCCATATGAATTGACATCACTCGCACCATATCCGGTCCCTCTTCTGGATTAAATTTGATTCCACCGCTATTACCGGCGTCCATTTCCATTTTTAGCACCGACATAAAATCTTTCAAACTATTTTCCGCTTCAGCCGTCTCAAATGCTTGGACTTTTTTCAAAAACTGATCCAAATAACGTAACGATTCTCTAGCCGCTTTTGTATTGGCCTTGGCGAGTAGTTTCACATACCCAGACTCATGCATAAAAGTAACCAATATTTCACTGATCTTTTTACTTTTTACCATTTGGGTGTATTTGTTGATCAAAACAACAACGTTTCTAATTTTTGTGATTGTTTCATCATTTACTCCAGGAACGGTATTGACCCGAGTCAAAGCATCATACAAAGAAATCGATTTGCGACCAGCATGATGAATAATTTTCACCACTTGCAGTTGATCCAAACCAAAGCAATCAAACTGCAACACCCGATATACGGCTGAGCCTTCATGGTAATTATCTAATAAACGAAAAAAGTTTATCACATCGACCACAACGCTCTTTGAATACAAACCGCGTAAGGCTAAAAATTGATACGGCACCTTGAACTCATCCAACTTGGAGACAAAATACTCAGCACTATCATTGGCCCGAACCAAGATAGCAAAATCAGACCAAGTCAGATCACTATGATTGTTTTTCATGTCTATGATGCGTTGGACCACGCCATCAGCCTCATTTCCATTATTATCAAAATGCAAATGTTCAATAATTCCTTTTTTATCTAAATGTGATTTCAGCTGTTTACTGATATTCAAACTGGCCTCTAATCGATGCGGATTATTTTGTTTGATAAATTTATATGACAAATCTAAAATCTCCTGAGTGGACCGATAATTATCAGTCAAAACAATTTCCTTGGCTTCAGGAAAGAAATCCTTGAACTGCATTATATTTTCGATTGACGAACCTCGAAACCGATAAATACTCTGGTCATCATCCCCCACCACCATCAAATTATTTTTCGGCGCCGCTACCTCTTTGACCAATTCACTCTGAATAAAATTCGTATCTTGAAATTCGTCAACTAAAATATATTTAAATTGATTTTGATATCTTTTTTTAATCAACGGTCGTTCTTTAAACAACTTCAAAGTATAAATAAGTAAATCTGCAAAATCCAAAGCCTCATTATCAAGCAAAAGCTGCTGATACACATGATAAGCATCCGCCACCTCTCCCACACGCAAGATTTCTGACTTTATCAATTCTTCAGCTTCGTCAACGCCCTCAAGACTCATCTGTTTTACAAAATCCTTAGAGCCTGAATTTAATTTTATCTCTTCGGCATAGGCCAAATAATGTTCTGGTAAAATCCCTTCATCTTTGCAACGTGAGAAATGTTTTAAAAGTGCATGGATAAACTTAGTTGGGTTTCCCAGCGGCCGATAATAATCAAGATTAAACAAATCCAAATTTTTTCGCACCAAAATCCAAGCTTGAGTCTCATCAAGCAGTTTATAATTATTTGGCAAACCAATATCAAGTGCATTATCTCGCAAAATCCGATCACAAAAAGAATGAAAAGTAGAAATCCACAAATCCACATAACCATATGGCAGCAAAACATCAACCCGCTCTTCCATCTCAGCGGCCGCCTTCTCCGTGAACGTCAGGGCTAATATATTTTCCGGCTTAGCCTTTCCTTGTTGGATTAAATAAGCAATCCGCTGAGTAATCACGCGAGTTTTTCCCGTCCCAGCTCCGGCCACCACCAAAGCTGGCCCCTCATCATGAGTGATGGCTTTTTTCTGCCCTTCATTGGCTTGTTTGAGTATTTCTTCCATATAGAAACAATATTAGCATAAATTTTATTATCAGGAAACCCGTACTCTCATAAGCTATGGTCGGCAAGCTAGGGTCAATTATGGATATAATGCGAGTTCTAATTCGCTATTAATATTTCAAAACTCGCCGCCAAGTTAAAATCGTAATTATATTTGTAATAAGTAGTAATTTGTAAATTCGCAATATAAAAAAACAGCCGCTATTTGCGACTATTCACTTGCTTAACCTTCATTATCCACACAGTAATCAAGGCTTTAAACAATTTAACATTTATTAGCTCGGCTTTGCACCTGATCATTTCACGCAAATTTCTATCAACCTCGATATGATCATAATCAATCCCAAAACGAATTCGCAAAAAGTGCTTCATTTCCAAACAGATGAATGAATTGCACAGACATGACCTATGAGTCACCAATTTGCAGCCAACACCATCTTCATGATAATTACACTTTTTCCGATTTTCTTTTGGCTTACCATAAATAACCGACCGTTCCAAACACAACCGCTTGCCAATACCTTTAACAAAACGATCATCATCATAATAATAATTACAAGCACAACAACCAATCGACTTGTCTACCTTGGGGCAAAATCTGCCACAAAAATTCACCTGCTGAAAAAATTCACGCATCAGTTTCTCAACAGTCAAATACTCATGCCGGTAATCGATCTTTGTCATCTTGGTATCGTCGAACATTACAACCTCCCCATGTTTTATCAACATCCAACCTTATCAGAAACAAATCAACCTGTCAAGACTCTTACATTCGTGATATTTGTGGATTCGTAACAAAAAAACAGCCAAATTTATGACTGTCATATTCTTTATACCGAATTCAATGGAGACCAACGAGTGAATAGCCTTTCCCACTTTCGAATCAACTGATATCCATTTTTCATATTACTACAAGCCATATACATGGCGCCAATTTCACTCTCAACCACCGCAATGTGCCGCCCCTTGCGCTGAATATCATCAATCACGTCCTCAGCAAAGAGCCAGTTACCGTTTGGGAAATAATTCAACTTGAAAAAATACCACAGAGCTTCACGATAAACACCCTGATTTGGGAAACAACGCCGAACTTTGAGCTTCATCACATTGTCGGCATATTCTTTCATCCGATTAACCGCTGAAGCCAAACTTTTCGAAGTCAATTTCTGCATCATTTGAGGGCACTCAAGGTCTTCTTCCAGTACCGGGACAAACTTGCCATTATCATTTATGATGTAAAAAACTCCAATCAAGTCATCATTTTTTTTACAAAGAAAATGCAACGATTGAAACGGTCCGGTTATCTTTGCCATGGACTTTTATCCTCCCCTTTTATTTATGCTTAAACTTACCACAAATAAAAAAATTGTCAATCAAAAAAGCCATTGCTATTGCAATGACGATCGATTAAAAAAGAAGCCCTTTTTGACTTCCCTACACTCTATTCTGATTCCAACTCTGGCATCAAAAATCCCATATAAAACGGATTTCGACTTCGATAACGAATATTACGCCGCAACTCAGCAGCCACCTCCCTAGTGCTATAAACATTTGCCCACAAATTGCTGTACATATCAACGTACATAGAAATAGTTTCAGAGGCTCGGAACTCCGGATAACTCATAAGCTGCTGCAAGAAATTTGCCGGCTTCTGTCCGGTCATCAAATCCTTTTCATATTGCGGATAACGGTCAACCAATGCCGATTTGGCTTGAGTCAAAATTTCATTGGCCTGCTCAGTATAGATTCTTTCAGCCTGAACCGCGAACTTCAAATTTTCCTGATCCTCAATCTGACTGAGCCGACCAAAACCTGAAACCAAAAGCGATACGGTCAAAACCAAAAGCGCCAGAGCAAAAAGTTGACCGGTGACAAAATAATTACGATCACGGATTTCCGTCTTTCTCCGGACCAAAACAAAGGTAATAGCAAACAAGACAAAGAGCAATCCGGCGACAATATTAAGCCACATGGTTACCTCCAATCCGTGGGAATACTAGGCATAATGAACGACAACACAAATGGATTGCGATCAAGAATGAAAATGTCACGCTTAAGCTTGGCTTGCTTCAACCGATTGGTATAAACGGCCGACCACAAGACCGACATCTTTTCCACATAATCCTTGACCATACTGGCCGTTCTCAGACTTGGATAACGAAACAGTACATTCATAATTGAACTTGGATGAAGCTTGCCGACCATTTCCGTTTCATATTCAGGATAGGTCGTCACCAAGTAAGATTCAAATTCTGCTACCAGCTGATCGGCCTTTTCTTGATAAATAACTTGCTTCTCTGCCAGCTCAGTCACCTGCTCCAGCTGGTCCACCTGACCCAAATAACACACAACATTAGTAATCAAAACGACAAAACCGGCCACAATCGCCATAAACACAGACACAAAACTCATTATCTCATAAAAATCTTCATCATCCCTAACTTGTTTATGATTATCCAGATAAAACAACACAAACATAGCGATCAAACAAAATGCAAAGATCACCAGTAGAATCATCTTCACCCTCCTTGGTTGTGGGGTAGCAACGATTCACTTTATCACAAAAAAACATATTGTCAAGAATATGTACAATTAACCTTCAAGGGTTACACATTTAGAGGCTAAAATAAGGTATTTTTCGTGTGGAGTTAAA
>PFAP01000010.1 GCA_002773615.1 Candidatus Falkowbacteria bacterium CG10_big_fil_rev_8_21_14_0_10_39_11 | reverse complement strand
AAGACAATATTATTTATATTTGTTATGACAATGAGGCTTATATGAATACTGGGGTGCAGTCCAGTAGTTCGACTCCGATTGGGGCGTACACGATGACTTCGCCTGCATCAACTCATTCGACTGGAAATATTTTGCATAAAAAAGATTTACCGGCGATTGCTTTGGCTCATGATGTGCCATACGTGGCGACCGCTACAGTTGGAGATTTGAAAGATTTTGTTGAGAAAGTAAAAAAAGCCGCGACGATAAAAGGACCAAAGTTTATTCAGATTTATTCAACGTGTACACCAGGTTGGAACGTACAGACATGTGATACGATTAAGGTGGCCAAGCTGGCGCAGGAGACAGGGTTGTATCCGGTATTGGAATATGAGAATGGCAAATTGATCAATGTCAAGAAGGTGCCAAAGCCAACACCCAAAGTTGAGAGGTTTTTGGAAATCCAAGGTCGATATCGCCACCTGTTTAAAAATAATAAAGGTAAGGGAATAATTAAAGAGTTGCAAAGACAAGCAAATTATAATATTAAAAAATTTGATTTGAGGTATGAATAGAAATGAAATGCAACAAATGACAGAACGGGTGTCTGGTTATAAGTTTAAGGATTCTGAACGGCAAAGAGAGTCTGAAATATTGCTGATTGGTTTAAATTCAATGGTAAAAAAGAATACTTTTGATCAGATTTGGGATGATGCGGGTCTTTTGGAATCGTTTAAACAAAAATTGGATGCGATTATGGATTTGATAGAATTAGAAAAAGAGGCACATAAAGATTTTGTGCATTTTATTAATTTGAATGGTGTTGGACAGGTGTATCGGGGAACAGAAGAGCATATGGATGGGATGAGAGCTTTGGGAGGGAATCCTCAGATTATTGATTCGAGTTTGATCGAGAATGGAAAGTTGGATCCGAAAAAGATTGGGATTACAACTGAGGATATACCTTTTGATGTTGTGGCTGCTCCAGAACATTGGATAGAGGAAGGTAAATAATAGATTTTTAAAATTTTGTTATGCTGAGCCTGCCTGCCGGTAGGCAGGGTGCTTTGGCCAATTTAATTGATTTTTCAAAGCCTCGAAGCATGAGTCGAATAATAAAAAAAGGCGGTTAGGCCGTTTTTTTGTTTTAATTTAGTTTAATGTTGTTAACATTGCAGCAAAGGGGTTTACACTTTGGGAGGCTAAAATATAATAAATAAACCATTATTTATTATATTTTAG
>PFAP01000042.1 GCA_002773615.1 Candidatus Falkowbacteria bacterium CG10_big_fil_rev_8_21_14_0_10_39_11 | reverse complement strand
TTTCAGATTATCAATTAATAAAACCGCCAAATGTGTGTGCCTAAAACATCATGCTCCACCACTGAAGTCTTGGGGTTGCGTTTGGCGGCCGGTTTGGAAATGTATTTTCCGCTAATGGCACTACGCGCTTTACCTTTGGTGCGTTTGACTGGCATATTTTTTTTTACTTGTACATTTAAAGTATGCTTAATTAATGTTATTATAACAAATTTCCTTGATTCAAACAAAAAAGCTAACGGTTGTTAGCTAAACTAATATTTTTCCCAGCACAAATTTTCGAGAAATGGGACCGGCGGCTTGAATTCTGATATAATATTAAACCAATTTTCATCCAAGTCCATGTAACGCCGCACCTCTGGATCTGGCTTTGGACGGATAAATTTTGGAAAAGATCGAAAACATTCCTAATGTTCTTCGGCATGTCTTCCCAGGCAGCGGCCCAATCACACCAGACAGAAAAACCTTGATCGATGGTTTCCAGGTGAGTTGGTCTAAATGAATAAGACATCATCTTCGCCCCAAAAATCGTGTCTGACTGATCTGGTAGAGACTGACTCGGAAATTACGTCGACTGATTCTGAGATCAGCACAAAGCTGGCCGACATGCTTCATCGCCTCATCGACAGATTCAAAATTCCGAATAAAGAGATAATCGCCATCGATAATGACCGCAGAGTTTTCCATGTTGACCTCCTGTGTCTGGGTTAGTGCCAGTGAGTATCGCGGGGAATGTTAAGATCGTCAAAAGCAATCATTGAATCACCAACACCTGAAACATAATCTTGGAGCATCGCCGACTCATTCAACCAGACAGAAAACTGACCGGGAACTTTGGTCCAAGCGGTAACATTTGTAATGCCAAGATCATCAACGACTGTGGCTGTAATCTTTACCCCATAATCTCGAATGATAAAACATTCACGAGGAATACCCAAAGTACTCACATAACGACCGGCTGACATCCAATCGGAAAATGAACGGAAATAGGTACACTCATGTTCGCGAAGAACCGATGAGCCTTGTTCCGACATCATGACCTCCTTTGAGTTTTCTGAGGAACATAAAATTATACACAAAAAGGCTACTTTTGTCAACAATGTAGGGTAATGTGCACATACATATTGCACTTTCTGGTAAGCTGGGATATATGTCAAAAAGTATGCCAGAATCAATTTCAGCAGAAC
>PFAP01000043.1 GCA_002773615.1 Candidatus Falkowbacteria bacterium CG10_big_fil_rev_8_21_14_0_10_39_11 | reverse complement strand
ATCGACAGAATTAATGATCAACATCACTTAATTATATCAGAATTAAGTAAGCCTTGCCGCGTAATTAAAGGCGAAAAAGTAGCTGTGCCAGTTTTGCGGGGTAGAGCCGTAGATGTTATCACCAAAGAAGCAATCAGCAATTACTTCGCGCAATCTAGTTAACTCCCTTAACCGGTGAATGTTTCGTTTATCTTGAATAGTTAAATCTGCTAATTCTAAAGCCCTTTCAGCGGCTGATTGTAACAGCTCTTTTTTGTTTTTCTTTTGCCAATTGACAGCCCGATTGACCTCGCTCCCAATATTGGCCATTTGCTCAAAAAAAGAGAGCTTTTGCCAGCGTCCGCCTGCTAGGGTTTTGTGATGGTAACTGCTCGGAACCTGAGACTGAAAGTCTCGGTTCCTCGCATTATGAAAACCGCGACGTTTAGTCGCAGGTTTTCCTGCAACTATCCTAATGATTTTTTCTTGAATTGTTTTATCTTCAACTGTACGGGAGCGGTTGCCTTGGGAGGGTTTTAGATTAATCATGGAATCAAATTCAATTCTTTCGGCTTTGGGTTGGCTTGGATAAATATTAATACCCCACAGGTTTTCTTGTTTTGAGCCGTTTTCTAGCAAGAGAGCTTCTTCGTCTGCATGGAGTTCCGCATCAATGGCCATTATTTCTTTTTCAATATCAAGTACGGCTTTAATGAAATCGCCAAAACCTTTGGCGGTTAGTTCTTTGATTTCATTGAGGGCTATTTTGGTTTTGATGAGTTGCATGGGATAAACTAAATTATACAAGAATTTACCAGCAAAGTGAAATTTTTGCTTATATATAGCGACAAAAAGGTATGAGTGTTGATCTAAGGATAGCTGGCGGAACATATAATTTCCCCAATACATTTGAGGCCATGCGGGCTTGCAGTGAGCTTGCTTTGGATGATAATTTTGTATTTGAAGCTGATGGGGAAGTAACCCCTGCTGGTGAATGGGTGGCTAACCCAACTTATATCTGTTCAGCTCAGATTGAACAGCTTTCTCTTTTTGATTATGCCTTGAAAGCTTATCGAGACTCTCACTCTGATGATTTTTGGAATATTGCGGTTGAGACTGCGGCAGAGGTCTTTTTCTGGGCCTTTATTG
>PFAP01000026.1 GCA_002773615.1 Candidatus Falkowbacteria bacterium CG10_big_fil_rev_8_21_14_0_10_39_11 | reverse complement strand
ATGCTGATCAAGGATATCCCACCGGTAGTGGGGCCGCCTGAGCTACGGATTGACCGACCGGAGATTTACTTCGGAGAGAATACTGGTAACCATGTTTTTGTCAGAGCCAGCATTAACGAGTTTGACTATCCAATGGGTGATGACAACCAATATGCTCAGTATCAGGGCAATGGAGGTATCCCGTTGGGCTCTGGATTGCGACGTTTGGCTTTTGCTTGGGAGTTTGACGGTATCAAGCTTCTTATTTCCGAGTATCTGAGCGCTGACAGTCGAATCATGTATCATCGTAATATTTTGGAACGAGTGTCTGAGATTGCTCCCTTCTTGAGTTACGATGCGGATCCTTACGTTGTTATTAGTGATGGCCGTCTCTACTGGATTCTGGATGCTTTTACACTTTCCAATCGTTATCCGTACTCAGAATCTTATGACGGGCGATTCAATTACATTCGTAATTCGGTCAAGGTAGTTGTCGATGCCTATGATGGAGATGTAAGTTTCTATGTTTTTGATCTAGAGGATCCGATCATCAAGACATGGCAGTCTATTTATCCTGAGCTTTTCAAAACAAGCATTGAGCTGTCTGATGATCTGCGAACTCATATTCGTTATCCAGAAGACATGCTCAAGGTTCAAAGCCGTATGTATGGTGTTTATCACATGACTAACCCCCAGGTCTTCTATAATCGTGAAGATACTTGGGTTTGGGCTCGAGAGATCTATGAAGATGCTTCCCAGTCTATTCCGGTTGAACCATACTTTGTCATGATGCAGCTGCCCGGTGAGACCGGTATTGAATTCATTCAGATGCTACCGTTTACACCGCGAGACAAGATGAATATGATTGGCTGGATGGCTAGCCGTATGGACGGCGACCATTATGGCGAGCTTTTCGTCTACAAGCTGCCAAAGGGTGAGTTTTATGATGGTCCGGAAAAGATCGAAACCATGATTGATCAGGATCCGGAAATGTCCTCGCAGCTTACTTTGTGGAAGCAGAAGGGCTCAGAAGTTATTCGTGGCAATACGTTGTCAATTCCGTTGGGTCAGTCGTTTCTGCACGTTCAGCCGATTTACCTCAGAGCGGACAACTCGCCGATGCCTCAGTTGCGTCGGGTGGTGGTTTCATACAACAAGAAGGTTGTTTGGGCGGGTGATTTTCAAACCGCACTTCGTCGAGTTTTCGATCTGTCAGACAATCCGACCATTCAGGCCGTTGAAGCCAATGGTGAAGCGATGACGGAGTCGAAGCTCATCGAACGGGCCAATGAGAATTATCAGAATTATCTCAAGTTGATGGGTGAAGGCAAGGCCGTGGAAGCTGGCCAGGCTCTCGAATTTTTGGGACAGACTTTGCAGCAGCTGCAGTCTTCCCGGTAAACCAAGTTAACAAGCTTGGTTTTTTTTATTACTTGAAAATAATTTCATATTATTGTAGAATAAATGTGTAAATTATAACAATAAATTCTATGAACGGTTTTGCCGACAACATTGAAAAATTAACAGAGGAAAACAACAAATTTCGCCAAGTTTTGTACACTTCAAAGATGAGCCAATTGGTCTTGATGTCACTCAAACCGGGCGAGGAAATTGGCGCAGAGGTTCATGATGATCATGATCAGTTCTTTCGCTTTGAAGTTGGTGCTGGCAAAGTGATGATTGATGACAATGAATATGAGGTCAAAGCTGATGACGCGGTTGTGGTTCCAGCTGGAGCTAAACACAATGTGATCAACACGTCTGATTCAGAAGTATTAAAATTGTATACCATTTACAGCCCGCCAGAGCATCGGTTTGATGTGGTTCACGCCACTCGAGAAGAGGCCATGGCTGATGATGAACATTTTGACGGTCAACTGAGTGAGTAAAGTTAAATTTATTACCTCTTTAAAAAAGTCCACTGATTGTATTTGATCAGTGGTCTTCAAAATAATTCAATAGATTAAACATATAAATTTCAAAAAAATTAAAATTGAAAAATTGGTTTTTGGCGGTCAGGGACTCGGCCGTTTGGACAACAAGGTATATTTTGTTTGGAATGCACTACCAGGTGAGTTGGTCGAAGTTGAAGTAACCAAGGAAAAAAAATCTTTTGGTGAGGGGATAGCTAGAAATATTTTAGAATCCAGTCCGGATCGGATCGAGCCAAAAGAAGACCATTATCTTTCATGTAGTCCTTGGCAGATAATGACGCCCGAAGCTGAGGATGCGGCTAAAATCCAGGTGACCAAAGATATTTATTTGCGCAACGCCAAATTGGAATTGCCTCAGAACTTAGAGATCACTTCTGATCAGAGTGCATTCTACCACTATCGTCACAAAATGGAATTTGCCTTCATTGAAAAAAATGGTTTTCTTTCGCTTTCAATTATGAATCGAGACTCTCACAACAAGGCAGCTGTTAGTGATTGTTGTTTGGCGGCAAGCATCATAAATAAACGAGCCGGTGAAGTCTTGGCCTTCTTAAATGCCAAAAAGATGGCTGCCGATGATCTTCAGTATATATCGCTACGGGCAGATACTTCGGGAAGTTGTCTGGCTGATTTATATTTGACTCGGGACATTTCTCGTGAGGCTTTGACCGAAATGGTCGAAAGTATGACTTGGCTTCGCATTATTCAATCGGACAACTCAGTGGCTCATGATACTGCTTATGAAAATTATCAGTTGACAGAAGAAATCAATGGTATCACTTTTCATTTTACTCCGGATGTTTTTTTCCAAATCAATGTACCAATGTTCAAAAAGTGTTTTGAGCGCCTAGCGTCATTTATTCCCGATCGGTCCGAGGTGATTGATTGTTATGCTGGCGTTGGTTCAATATCTCTGCCACATGCAACTAGGGTAAAGAGTGTGGTTCTGATTGAGGATCAGGTTGAGTCGTGTCGTTATGCTTCCCAAAATATTGAATTGAACAATTTCGACAATGTTGATGTTATAAACGGATCAGCTGAGAAGTTGTCTCAAATAAATTTAAAGGACAAGGTTCTTATTCTTGATCCGCCAAGAGCCGGATTGAGCCCGAGTGTTATTGATTCTATCTTGGCCGGCGAACCCAAAATTATTCTCTATTTATCTTGCGATCCGGCCACACAGGCTAGAGACGTAGCAATACTTTTGGAAAAATATGAATTGAAACATATTGAACTCTTTAATTTTTTTCCGCGTACTCCTCATGTGGAGTCCTTGGTTATCTTGTCTTTGAAACAATAATTATAAAATAAAAATAACATTATTCGTATGGACAAACCAAAACTATCAACCAAAAGAAAAGTCGGTGTGGGATTATTGACTGGACCGATCATACTTTTGTTTGTTACTTTATTTCTTTACGCTATCACTTCCTTTATTGCCAATAATCTTGCCTCTCCAAGCTCAGCGTTCAGGATCTTTAATGTTTTACTTTCTTTGCTTGGTATTTTGGCTGTGATCGGTATTGTTGTTGGCGTTCCGGTTGGTATTATTTTAATAATTATTGATAGCCACAAAAAAGACAGTAGCAAATAATTATAATAAAATTTCATCCGGGAGATATTCTCGGGTGATTTTTTTATCAAAAAGTCATCGTGGTTACGATGACTGTTTTATGTCACAAACACTGTCCGGGAATTTTACCACAGGTATCACCTTCTGGGCAGGTCCAAATGTTATCAATGTCAATAACGCACAGTACCCCATTCAGTTCAGGCGTTTTTTCCAGTTGTTCAACCGGGATCTCTGCGGTCGCATTTGCATCTGACGGATCAGAGAAACAAGGCTTGTTGATCACAACTGATACAATCTTGCCTCGCTTGTCAAAGTATTTGATGTCAATCAGACCGCAATACTGACCCGAGAGCAAGACATTTGTGTCCAGTTCAGGGTTGGGCGGCAGTGGTTTTTCGTTGAATGTCCGTTCGCCAATTTTCTCATTACTTCCAGGCTGGAACTGTAGTAGGTGGTGAACTTTTTGGGCACCCTGATGGCTAGTATAGATAAACTTGGAAACTTCTCTATCATTTGATTTGCACTTTAGCATAACGGCAGGTTCACCCATACCATATGGATCAGCAATCACTTCAATATATTCTCTTGCGCCGGGAGTACAAATATGATTAACGTTAGCGGGTAGCGTCTTCTCACATCCGAGAAATAGAACCGCCAGCAGAGCAACGGCAGTCATACCCATTCTAATCAGCTTTGCTTTGTCTTGCTTCTTGATGAAGTTCACAGAATCCTCAATTTTTTCATCAGCAGCAAGTAGAAACTACGCCAGCAATGTCTTCTTTTCGGTACTCTCACCAGTCTCGCCGTGGTCTTTATTGGTTCTGTCCCAACATTTGAGGCCTCTTGGAAAGATCCCAGCTCTGAAAGTAGATTGGCGTGGAGCATATTCTGGGTCTCAGGTGTCTGCGCGACCATCGCCATTCCAAAGTGGACGTGGCAAGACGCAGCCCAGCCAATAATTTTCATTATTGTCGAAACGGTCATGATGTATATTCTGTTCGTTCATCATCGTTTACGCAAATTGAAAACCAGAGTAGATGGAGAATCATCATAACCAAGAACCATGAATTGGCAGTGCTTGACCATCAGCAATCATGATTGCCAGAGAGTATTTATCTATGTCATGGCTTCGTTTTAATTAAAATAATTGTGATAAAGTTTCCTGAAAACAGGGAGCTTTTTTGATTGCCAAAAGTGTTTATTTGTTATATCCTGTTTAATATAATGATTAAAATCAGGTCATGAATATTCGCTTATTATTTTTTCAAATTATAGCTCCGGTTTATGACGGGCTGCATTTTTCCAGTGCTCGGCGGACTGTGGCTGCCATGCTGCAGACCGAAGTTTTGGGGCTGGACAAAAGTATCTTGGATCTCGGCGGTGGAACCGGTCGTTTGGCCAAACACATCAAAGAACATGTCAGAGAGGTGACGGTCGTGGATGCGTCTACAAGTATGCTCAAGGTTTGCCACAAACGCGGTTTGAATTGTGTCTTGGGGCAAGCTGAGAACATTCCATGTGATTCAGATTCTTTTGATTCAGTTGTGATTACCGATGCCTGGCATCACTTTCCTGAACCGGAAAAAACATTGGCGGAGATTAAACGTGTATTGAAGCCCGGAGGCAAGGTTTTTATCGAGGAAGTGAATACCAAGAGTATTTTTGGTTGGCTGTTGATGATTGCTGAGAAAATATTATTTATGGGCAGTCGGTTTTATCATTCTGATCAATTATCAACGTTGGTTGCAAGAGATTTTACCGGAGTGGAGCCGTTGACTTCAAATAAAAATTTTTATATCGTGACGGGAATAAAATAACCTATTCATTATGTTACAAATATGATTGGAGTCTTTGATTCAGGAATTGGCGGTTTGACCGTCTTGAAAGAATTGATAAAAAAAATGCCCGGCCAGGATTATATATATTTGGGCGATACTGCTCATGTTCCTTATGGCAATCGCTCAGCTGATGTTATTTCCAAGCTGACGGAACAAGCGGTAGATTTTTTGTTTCAACAAGGCGCGGAACGAGTTGTGGTCGGCTGTAATACCGCCTCAGCCAAGGCGCTGTCTATGTTGGAAAATAAATATCCGGAGAAAATAATCGGCGTTATTGATCCGGTGACAGATTATTTTTCAAAATCTAGTTACAATTCAATTGGTGTCATTGGTACTCGAGCCACGATTGGTTCAGATATGTATTCAAGGGATATAAACAAAATGACTCCGGACAAACAAGTTTATTCATTGGCTACGCCATTGCTGGTCCCATTGGTTGAGGAGAATTTTCTTAGTCGGCCGGAAACAGAAAGTATTTTACGCGGTTATCTCGATGTGCTAAAATTAAAAAAAGTTGACGCCTTGATCCTTGGTTGTACTCATTATCCCATGATGCTGGATTTGATAAAAAAGAGCATGGGAGTTGACTGCCATGTGCCCAACCCGGCAGTGATTGTGGCGGAAGCGGTAGCTACCAGCTGGTCTCTCGGCAGTGCCGGTAAACTAGAAGGCTCCAGACGTTATATGGTGACTGATTTGACCGACAATGTCCAGGAGATTGCCAATCGTTTTTTGGGTCATGATATAAATTTAGAAAAAGTTACATTATAAAATTTTATAATAAAATAATAAAGTATGGTGTTGATTGGCGTTATATTTGTCGTTATCGTGAGGTTTATGGTTTTGTTTAGTTTGCAAAAATAAAAAATAAATTTAATTAGATATTATGTTATTAACAATAGTTGTATTTGTTTTAATGCTTGGATTATTGGTTTTTGCTCATGAGCTTGGGCATTATTGGACTGCTAGAAAACTGGGTGTCAAAGCTGAAGAATTCGGTTTTGGTTTGCCTCCGCGTATGTTTGGTTGGAAAAAAGTAAATGGGAAGCGTAAAATATTCTGGGGCAACAAAGACGTTGATGAATTGAAGTCAGAGGACACTGTTTGGTCAATCAATTGGTTGCCTTTGGGCGGTTTTGTCAAAATCAAAGGCGAAGATGGTGAAAATAAAGAAAATGATAGTTTTGCCAAGCAAAAACCCTGGAAGCGAATAGTGATTCTCAGTGCTGGTGTTTTTATGAATTTTATTTTATCAATGGTATTATTGGCCATTGTCTTTATGCTTGGTGCTCCGCAAATTGTTGAAACTGAACGGGCTCGAGAAACGGTGGTGGATCCTAAAATTCAAATATTACAAGTTATGCCAGACTCTCCAGCCGAGGCGGCTGGGGTTAAAATGGGTGATGTTATTGTTGATATCAATGACCAAGTTTTTTCTACTACCGAAGAGACCAGTGAATATATTACAACCCATCGGCAAGATGAAATTGTGTTAACCGTATTACGATATGGCAGCGAAGAACAAGAAGATCTTACGATTACTCCGACGGTTGACACTGAAGGTGACCAAAAAATTGGGGTGGCTCTGATTAAGTCCGGGATCGTCAAATATCCATGGTATGAGGCTATCTGGCTTGGAATCAAGTCAACTGTTTTGATGACCGGTGCGATTCTAATTGCTTTCTGGACTATTATCAAAAATTTATTCATCGGCATGCCAGCCGGATTAGAAGTTTCCGGCCCGGTCGGGATCGCCGTCATGACCGGTCAAGCCGCTCGAATGGGATTGGTTTATATCTTACAATTCACCGCTTTGCTCTCAATCAACTTGGCAATTCTCAACTTCTTGCCATTCCCAGCCTTGGATGGCGGTCGAGTTTTATTCGTCATTATTGAAAAGATTCGGCGCAAACCAATGAATCAAAAAATTGAAAATGTGATTCATACAATTGGTTTTGTCTTTTTGATTGTCTTGTTATTGGTTGTAACCGGGAAAGATATTTTCCGCTCTTTGTTCTAATTTATTTTCCCCTGCATCTTTCGGTTTTTTGGTAGTCTGCTCTGATTGCTCTTAACCGGTTACCAATTCCGTTCACTGATTACTGGTTACCGACAACTATTAGTTCGTAACTGATAATTGATTAATCTTAACTAACACCTGACAACTGTTCTATATGGTAAATAAAAAGAAAAAAGAACGATCTGTCTTGTGGTTAGGGGGGCTGATGATATTTTTATGCATCTTGATTGTGGCTGTCGGCTATCTTCTGTTTTTGGTCAATCAAAACATACAGCGAGTCCAATCTGATGTCTTCAATGTCAAAGCTACGGTCAGTGAACAACAAAAAAATAATTTGGATACTTTGGAAAGCCAGCTCGAGATTTTACGCCAAGGCGATTTGACTAATGTCTCAGCTTTGCAGCCGTCTCTTTATGTCAACCGCCGGTTGGGGATTCAGTTTCAAGTCCCTGTCTTTGTTGATTCTCAAGATGGTCTCATCGAGGATAATGATGTCATAATGTTTGGCCCGCTTGAAAATTTGGCCGGTGTATTCTTGCCGAAGTATTCTCTAAGAATTTACTCAGATCAAAATATTGATGACTATCTCTCCAGGATTCGTTTTGCTGGTGAGGTCTGTGACCCGTCGATTAGCTGTCTCTTGTTTGATTTTAACTTTAGCGAAATCGATCCGGACCGAAAGATAGCCATCACCAAAATAGTTGAGCCGTTTGATCTGGCCGGTTTTCAAGCCTGGAAATACTCAGCCAGTGACACTTGTTTGATTCCAACATTTTTAGTTTATGATCAAACCAACGATCGACTGTTTGAATTTCAAGAAAACTGTAGTGATGACGACAGTGGTGCATTTGAAGTTTTGAATCAGATTGTTCACTCATTTACTTTGCTGCCCATTTGATTTGTGTTATAATAAATAAAGAAAGAAGAAAGAAAATAAAAATAGCGCTTGGCCAACAATCACTCCACGCTAATCGCTACCTTCTAATTTTATGCCACGGACAACAAAACTCCGGACATCTTCAAAGCGTCCATTATCAAAAGAAAAGTTACTAAATGCAGAAGTTGGGTTCTTTCGCGGACTCAGTGTGTTTTTGGTTGTTATGATTGTAATTATTTTCTTGAGCTTTAGTGCCTTGTTCGGTTACATGTATATGGAAACCAAACTGATGAGAATGCAAATGATTCGTGTTTATCAAGAGTTGTCACCATATCAACAAATTAATACCATTAATGATTCAGATGTTTCAGATCCAGAAACAATTTCAGAGGCAATCAACGTTGAAGATTGGCAGAGTTTTTCCAAGTATGGTTTTGATGTCAAATTTCCGGTCAAATGGACATATCGAGACAATCCTTATGCCCATCAGGTAGACTTTTTCTCAGATGGCATTGTTCGTGGATTGGAAAGTTCTCAGTCTGGAGATTTTAATATTAAAATGACCGACAAAGATTCAATGTTTGAATCTGGAGAGATTGGTGAGCTTTTTTATATTGCCGGCCAACCGGCCAGAAAATATATTTTACAAAGTATGATTGGCGCTTCTCCCGGCGAGGTTTATTCAATCCCAACGCCAACGGGATATTTTGAATTAACATTTTTGAATCCAGCCCCTCTTCCAGACGCCACCTCAATATCAGATGAAGTCCGAAACAAAATTCTGGAAAACTTCAGTTTAGTGCAATAAACAAAAAAGTATATATAATTGTCACCCTGGTATTTATTGAGGGTGACTTTTTTATTGCTTATTTTAGGTAATAAATGACAATTGGAAGGTATGAACTAATAGCTAAAAGCTTGAATTGTTGACTTTTTTACTAAAATATGATATAATACGATATTAGCTGTTTGACAACCACAGGCTGAAAAGCCATCAATGGAGGGATCCATGAGTTCGACGTGTAAGAAGGTTTTGGGATTTTCGCTGCACACTGTTCTTTACGCAGTGATCGCCACTGTCATTGCTTCCACGGCCATGGCTATGGGCGGCTGCTCCTACGAAACCATCAACCAGTATCCATCCGCGACCGAAACCCCGGCTCCGATTCAGGACCAGGGCGACGATCCGGTTCAGACCGACGATCCGACCGACCCGGACGTCCAGCCGACTTCCGTCGATGACATGGTCGACCCCGGCTTCCTCGAAGTCTGCTACAAGGAGTTCGACGTCGCGGCCCACCTCATCGAGGCGCAGGTCGTGTACCGGCGTGACAATCAGACTCACGAGTCGGTTTTCTCGAATACGGTCACGGCCAACTGTCTCATCTTCTTCGTAGACAAGGCCCGTGTCGCCGAGGGTTTCCAGATCGTGCCCCAGCCGTGGGCGCTCTACGACAATCCGGCCAACGATGAGCGCCTGACCGCAGGCTGGTTCCAGGAGATCCCCAGTATTCAGCTGGACTTCCAGCCGCTGACGGTACAGGAGTTCTACGGCTATGACGTCGAGCCTGGTAACTCCTTCTTCGCCGGTCGTATGACCTGCGAGAAGGAAACCATGCGCAATGGGTTCGGTACTTGCTGGGAGCTGCAGGGTTACGACTATCGAGAACTCGTCGACTGCTTTTGTAGCGCGGACAGCACGGTCAAGTGCATCTACGAAGTTCGTCAGCAGTTGTTCGACGAGGATGGTCAGTATCTCGGCGACGACCGATTCAACAGTACGGTCTCTTACGGCTGCGCTGTCTGGAGGGATGAGGCCGAGGAACCACAGACCTTCGCCTGCTTCCAGGGCAACTGCGACTGGGATCAGCCGATCCCGTAAGGAGTGATTTGTTCTTTGTTCTATTTTTTGAGACGCCAAACATCGCGTCTCTCTTTTTTTACTTTAAGTGTTGTCAGTGTTTGAGTAGCGTGGTATTATAAACTATTCAAACTACCACAAACAATGGAGACAATACGTCACTTCCAGATTCTGATATTGTTCGGTACGAAACAGATGAAGTAAATTTAAAGTTGGTGTTTATGGTCTTTTTTTGGGAACGGGTAAACTCGAGATTGGGGTTCTGTCGTGGTGGAGTATCTTCTGAAGATATTTTTGTTTTGGCTTTTATTTTTTGGCCTGATGGTGATTGGCCAGGTTTTGATGATGATGACAGTGAGTATTCTACACTTATCCCGCTCATAGCCGAAGAGATGTTCAAGCAGTACCCTGCATTGAAGACGGTGGTGTTGAGTGCTGAGTTTGAAGTTATTCCTGCTGAAACAGATCAGGCTCAGAAATTATTTGAAGCCTGGATTGACGAAAATAAAGCAAGTTATGATGATTGGCTGTCATTTGTTTCAATTAATGATCGGTTAAATGCCTGAGACGAAAAATCATCTCTTTTTTATTTAATATACAGTTCAAAACCTGTGTATTTTTATTTGGGCAGTCCGAGATAAATATGATATAATTTAACCAGATTTTAATGTTAATTTTAATAGATTACGAATCTACGAATATTATGAAAATTACCAGCATTTGGCAGTTTAGTTTTTGTATTATTTTGTAACTTTTCGTAATTTTGTAACAGAAAATATGAAAAAAGTAGCCATTAATGGTTTTGGTCGAATTGGCCGAGCTGTGTTCAAAGTTATGATGTCAGATCCCAAAAAATATCAAGTGGTAGCTATCAATGATTTGGCTGACTTGGACAACTTGGTTTATTTGTTGAAATATGATTCGGCTCAGGGTCGATATGACAAAAAAGTTGAAATCAAGGGAGGTAAATTATCTGTCAACGGAAAATTGATTCCATTTTATTCAATTGCCGAACCACAAAAGCTCCCTTGGAAAAAACATAAAGTGGATGTTGTTTTGGAGTGTACTGGAGTTTTTACCAAAAAAGAAGATGCGGCCAAACATCTCAAAGCTGGAGCCAAAAATGTCATTATTTCTGCTCCGACTAAAAGTGACGGCATCGCCACTGTAGTGAGGGGAGTAAATACTGAAGCTGCCAAAAAGCAAGGTATTGTCGCAAATGCTTCATGTACTACCAACTGTACCGGACCAGTTATGGCTGTTCTTGAAAGTGCATTTGGTATTGAGAAAGCTTTGCTTACCACCGTTCATGCCGTAACCGCCTCACAGCGAACGGTTGATTTACCCGTGGCCAAAGATTGGCGCCGTGGTCGATCAGTTTTAAACAATATTATTCCCACGACTACTGGTGCGGCGATTGCTACTGCTTTGACCCTACCCAGTTTGAAAGACAAGTTTGATGGTGTCTCTATTCGCGTACCAATGATTACCGGTTCACTGATTGATGTTGTGGCTTTGCTGAAGAAAAATACTACCGTTGAAGAAGTTAATAAAGTTTTTGAGCAATATTCAAAAAAGAGTCATTTCAAAGGAATTTTGGAAGTTACCCACGAAGAATTAGTTTCCTCTGATATAATTGGTACCACGGCATCAGCGATTGTTGATTTGAAATTTACTAAGGTAGTTGACGGCAATTTAGTCAAAATTCTCGCCTGGTATGACAACGAGTGGGGGTATGCCAATCGTTTGGCGGAGATGGCGCTTGAGGTTTAAAATATTTTGGAGATAGGATTTAAGATTTAGGATGTTAGATGATATGGAGGGAGAATTGTTAAAATTGAAACAAGAAATAGAAACTATTAAAAGAGTTTCTCCAATTTCAACATATAAAGACTTAGAAGTTTATCAATTGTCTTATAGGGCAATGTTAATAACAATAAAATTCGTTATTTGTAATCTTCCAAATTTTGAAAAATTTGATTTAGTTGATCAGTTAAGACGGTCATCCAAAGCTGTTCCACGGTTAATTTCTGAAGGTTACGCAAAAAAACATCAACCAAGGGGATTTGGTCGTTATCTTGATGATGCTGCTGCTGAAATAAATGAAACTGAGGTAGGTTTGCAACAGTGCATTGATTTATACTCTGAAAACATTGATATAGAACTCGTTCGATGGTTAGTTGATATATATTCAAGGCTGGGTAAACAAGTTTTCTCACTAAAAAATTCTTGGGTCTATGTTTATAAATCTAGTTCTCCCACATCCTAACGCCTAATTCTTCTTACCAAAAAATCTATGAACATACTAATCTATCTCTTTATCATTCTCTTTGGGCTAGCCATCGGCAGTTTTCTTAATGTTTTGATTTTTCGCTTGCCGGAAGATCAGTCCAAGTGGGCAAGGGTCAAGCGTTCTGTTTGTCGTGCCTGCAATAAAGTTTTGAAGCCATTGGAGCTGATTCCAGTAGTCAGTTTTCTGATTCAAAAAGGCCGCTGTCGCTCCTGCAATGAAAAATTATCTTGGCAGTATCCGGCAGTTGAAATTACAGCCGCTGCAATTTTCTTATTACTGACATTTATTCACTTGCCGTTTGGGGCGGTGATTTCGGAGACTTCTGTAATTTTTTTAATTCGAGATTTTTTTATCGCTTCAATTTTGATTTTGGTTTTTACTATTGATGTCAAACATTTTTTAATTTTGAACAAAGTGATTTACCCCGCCTTGGTCGTGGTGGCTTTGTTCAATCTTTACTTGTTGGACTTTGATCTCAAAAAAATATTGGGTATTATTATTGGTGCTCTCATTGGGTTTTCTTTCTTCGCTTTTCAATATTTTTTTTCCAAGGGCAAGTGGGTTGGCGGTGGCGATATGAAGTTTGGCGCTTTTATCGGTTTGGCTCTTGGCTGGCAGGGGATGGTTACAGTTTTGGTGCTAGCTTATATTGTCGGCGCCTTGTTCGCTATCGCGTTATTAATTTCTGGCAAAGCCAAGTTTGGTGCCAAGCTGCCCATGGCTGCCTTTTTGGCTCCGGCCGCTCTATTGATTTTACTTTATGGTGAATATATTTGGTCTTGGTATTTTAATTTGATGATTTGAGTATGAAAACAAAACAAAAAAACAATTTAATTAATTATGGATTTATTGTGGCGTTGATTGCCATTATTGCCTTTTTAATATTCTCAAATTTAAAAACATACCGTTCAGTGCAACTGGTTGAAGGTGAAATGCAAAAGTATGGCCAAATATTGGTTCAGGCCAGAGAAAAAGCTTTGGTCGGCGAGCATTTTAATGATTCTGAAGTTGTTCCGTATGCATATGGCGTTTATTTGAATAATGATGAACAATCATTGGTTCTTTGCGGTGATGTGAATGGTGATTTTGATTGTGTCTTGTCTGAATTCTTACAAGTTGAATCATTGTCTACCGCAATTATCATCAATGAATTCCATACACTGAACTTTCTTAAATTCCAAAGTGTCGACGGAGTTTGTATTGATGATGAGTGTGATTTGACCGGAGAATATCTGGTGGCCGAGTTTCAATTCGAAGAAAATTCTAATATTATCAGCCAAATGTTTTATTATGCGGACGCCAACCGATTTACTATTAAGTAATCAGCAAATAGTAACTAGTAATTAGGGTTGGCTGGTTAATTTTTCCCGAACTGCCACTGACTTTTTACGAATTATGAGTGCCGCTTTACGCATTATGAGTTACTAATTACGGATTACAAATTACAAATTATCTATGGAGTGGGTTCTCTTTACACTAATCGCCATGCTGTTTTGGACAGCCGTGAATATTTTGGACAAATATATTGTTAGTCACGAACTTCGTGATCCGATTTTGACGACAACCATTTTTGGCGTCACTTTATATTTATTGTTTATAATCTTTGCCGTTTTGTCCGGCACCATTACCACTTCAATTTCAGTCATTATTTTGTCACTAGTTGCTGGTATTTGTTATACCATTGCTCTGCTCGGGTATTATTATTCCATGCAAAGACTGGAAGTTTCTCGTTTTGTGCCGATTTTAGCCGTTGAACCGTTGGTTATTTCGATTTTGGCGTTTATTTTCTTTGCAGAAAAATTTTCTTGGGTGGCGTATCTTGGTATTTTGTTTATTGTGGCTGGCTCCATCCTGATTTCTCATGAAAAAGCCAGCCAGAAAAAGCATTCAAAAAAGATTTTATTGTTGGCATTTCTGGCCATGGCCGTATTTGCCATTAGAAACTTGTTGATAGAGGCTGCCACCCTAGTTGAAACCGTTCCGACCGTTATGTTTTGGTTTGGCGTCGGTGGCATTATTATCCCGATCGGACTGATAATTTTTCATCATCCGCATCTCAGAGAAAAGGCAGAAAAGGGAGTCCAGCACTTGATCGTGACCGGTATTCTGTCAGCCATGGCCATGATCTTCTTTACCAAAGCCATATCTGTCGGACCGATTACACTGGTGGTCGCTTTTATCTCAACCAAACCATTATTAGTCTTTATAGTTGCCACACTTTTAAGTTTTCTTCACCCCAAAATTTTACGAGAAAGAATTTCTACTTCAATTTTATTAAAAAAGAGTCTGGCCACCGCTTTTATCGTAGCCGGTGGTATATTAGTCATTATGTAAATTATGTTTGAAAATATTCACACAAGTCGAGCTCGAAGAACTGCTGAGGTTACCAGACAGATGGATGAATACAGAGCTGTCGTAGATGCTTTGAACACTTCTCTTGAACGAGGGGATTCTTTGGCGCAGGTAATAAAAGTGGCTGGCCCAAAACATTTGGAGTCAGCCTTGATGGGGTATCTTAGTCAGTATCAGCTGGAGGGTGCGACAAAAATTATAGACCAAATGTCCAAACACAAGCTTGACAAGCAGCAAGTCATCAGTGCTTTGATCAGTCATGGCAAGGGATTTTTTCTGCTTGATCATTTGGACAAGTTTGGTAACGATAAATTAGATATTTTTAGGGAACTATACAAAAAATTCGGTCAACGCATGCTCGGATCAGATGAACTGGACAAATTATTCAAAGCCAAAATTAAAGAATCTGATCTGATCAGTATTATTTTTCCTGACGGAGCCCGGCTCATGAGTCCAGTGGCGTTGGAAGCATTGCTACCCAGTTTTTCCAAGGCTGGCCAGTCAAAAATTTTCCGCAAGCTAGTCCATCACCGCGAGTTTGATATGGTCAGATTTTTTATGGAGCGAGTGGTTTTATTTTCAGATTTGAGTGTCAAGGATGCAGAATACTTGATGAAGAATAGCTACATGGGCGTAGCTTTTGTGGATGCTGGCTGGGATCATTTTCATATACCGAAAGATCAAGAGCCGGAAATGATCAAGGCGATGGTGCGCAATTGGAAGCCAGGTCGGACAGGTGATGCAAGTCAAAGACTTCGGGAGTATTGTGATGCTCAAGAAATATTGGATAAAAGCTGGGCCATGGCCTATGCTGAATCGGGCGTCCCGAGTGGAGTTTTTTACTATATAGACAAATATGAGACTTTAGACAAAGGTGTAATTCTTGCCGTTGTTTCCACTCCATTGCTAGACCGTGGAGAGTCTGGCCTCCATAATGTTAGTCAACTTATGATGCACTGGGACCAGTTTTCCGGCCATGAGACCAAAGAGGATCAAAAAGAAATTTTGCAGGCTATTTTTTCCAGTCCCAACAGGGATTCAGATAAGGCTGCCGTTTATAAGCGGGAAAAATTTAACAAAATTTCGGATGATGAGTTCATTGATATTGTAAAGAAAAATGGGAAAAATGGTACAGTCTCTGTCTTGGTTGGTAGTTGTGAAAAATTTAAGTCTGTGTATCACAAACCAATCCTTCAACTGGCTTTGGAAAAAGAGATTGAAGTTTGGTCGTTTATGCGGTCTCCTCTGCCTATGGCCGAATTGCTGTCTATGGTTTATGCCAATATGAAGACTAATGGCTATCCAGAGTGGTCTGATTTTGCAAAATGTATCACAGACGGCAATGAAACCAAATTTGATGATGGTTTGGCTCTCAAAATGATTCACAATGGATATGCCTCGACCGTAGCTGAACACCTTGATCATTTTCCACCACTAATTCCATCAGATTGTGCCAGGCTCTGTTTTAATCAAGATGGATTGGAAGCTCTCGACTATCTGACCGCCAATGGTTTGCTCGATGATAATGAAGAGAATATTGGTGTGGTTGTCGAGATGGCGACCAAAGATTTTGCTCAGGCTGAAAGTGCGTTGGAACGACTGGAAGATTTGCCAGAAAAAATCAAAAAAGCCATCAAACAATCAGATAGATTTGCGGAATTGATCATGGGCGAAGGTAAAACCGCTGAAGATTTTGAAAAATTTGAAAAATCTCCGTGTTATCAGTATGTTAGAGGTGACGAGTGGGAAATTTTATTTGAAGATCCCAAACTACTGGCTGCGTGTGGGTTTACCAGAACAGTGGAAAAGGAAAAGGCATTATTGAATTTTTACAAAGCCATCAATCATTCTACCGAATGGGCATGGGGGGATGATGATTTAGATACTTTTGATTTACTAGCTTTTGGTACGACTTATAATTATGAAACCAGAGATACTGAACGTATGGCTGTAATGAGCGAGAGAATTATTCATCAAGCAGACAGTGGCAAGATGGTTGAGTGGCCGGGTGTTGGTATCAAGACCGCCTTTGCCTATCTTGGCCGTCATGACCGTGGAGACGCTATTCATAATGTTTGGGATAATAAAAAATTGGAAAAAATATTAGAGTTTGATGCCAAGACCGGTACATACAAGGGAGACGAACAGTTGAAAACCTTTTTGATTCAAACGGCCAAGGATAGTAGTGTCAATTATCATGGTTTAGACAGCTATCAGTCATTGGCTCTGGCAGTGCGCGACTATCATCCCAGCATGAGGTACGATGAATACATAGATCCTGACACCAAGGAAGTTTATTCTCGACAGGATAGTACTTATTATTCTTTCAGGTTTAGAGGAAATACACCGGAGTATACTCCAATTGACGATCCAGAGACCATCGAACTTTTAGCCATGGAAGAATTTGAACCGGGCATGAAAGCTATGGGGGCCTATGACAATGTCAAAACTTTTCGCAAACAAGTAGAGCTCCGCAGCAAGATGACGCCAGAGATGAAAGCCAGTCTGGAAAAAATGGCCAAAGAAAATCCTCGATTGCACCAATATATTTCTCGTCTTTTGGAGCACCCGACCGTTGATGGCGCCGCTGTTTTGAAAATGGCTACCAGCCCAGAGGAATTTTTCGGCAAGTCAGACGGCCATGCGGTCCAAGAGTTGCAATCCGGTCTTCAGCCGACTCAATTGGCTGAAGTGGGGGATGAAAACTATCGCATTGCCTTGAATGCGACAGAGATTCGTGATGCTTTGGTTGAAGGCAAGATCGATGCCATGTGTCCATTCACACTCTTTGCTCGTGATTATGAATTCGAAGTTAGAAATAAGCAGGCTAGACAGCAGGCATTTCGTATTTCACATATAGAAAAGGCAATTGAAAAAGATATGGAAGCATTTGCCGCCAATTTTGAAACAGACAGTACTCTTCAGATTCAAGAGAAAGAATATCTTCGAATTCAATTGGAGCTTTTCAAGTGGTCAGCTGTCTTTGACTTTGAAAGCTGGAAGAAATTTACTCAGGAAAGAGCTGATAAATTAATTTCCAAGAAAAAATTCCCCAACCGTGACGAATTGTTACGCCGGGTTGAACAAGTCAAGTCTACTGATGGTTTGATACGAATTTGGGAAGAAATACTTGTTTCCAATCCAAATGTTACTGCCAAATTTTTGGTTGACAACAAACGCATAGATTTAAAACCAGAACTTACAGAGCTACCAGACGATCAAGAGTTGTTTTCTCGATACAAAGAAGATTTGCGCATTTATTTAAAAATGAAAATCAATCGTTTGCACCAAGCGGTCAAAGGTGAAAAGATTGTTATCAGAGCTGAAGTCTTGCCACATTCTGATCCAAGATATGCGACCATTGGTGATGACACCTCTTGTTGTATGGCTTTTGGTTCTGGCAAACAGGTTGTTTATATGTGGTATCCACAGTGCGGAGCTATGACTCTCAGCTTTCGCCATGAAGGTCAGACTCCAGACGAAGCTCGGATTGCGGTCCAAAGTGTTTTGACCATGAATATGGATGTCGGTCGTTTTCTGGGAGGCGGAAAAGCTTTGGTCATCCGTGAGGAAGATCAGATCTCCCAGAATAAAACCAAGGAACCAGAGAGAATCAGTTTGGTTGAAGCGTTGGGCGATGATTTTCTGGAACGACTTTATCAGGGCGACAATTTTGTAGTTGTGGCTGACAATGCTGAGGGCCAGACCAACTTTATCAAACGGCTCATGGCCAATGACGACAATGTCGTACCAAATGTCTATCGTCAGTTTTTTGAAGCTTACCGTGAGGCCAATCCTTGGTTTGCTGGCATGCCAGTCAATATTGGTGTTGGTTATTCTGATTACTGCAAATCATTAAAAACGACTGACAATCACGTTGTACCATTAGGTCTGGTAAGCTATTCAGACAATACTGGTAAAAAGAGTTATAGTCTGCTAGAACGAGAGGATGTTGGTCCTCCAGAATCTAGAAAGGTGGGTATTCAAAGTCTTGACTGGCGTCATGCTTTGGCTACTGCCTACATTGAGGAAAAAGCTTATGGTGACAATCTTGATATTGCATCTGATCTGACCACCAATCAAAAAATATTAGTGGCTGCCGGGATTGCGGCTCAAAAATTTGAAACCAAACCGACAACCATTGGCTATTTTGATGATGATGGAGTCTTGCGCGGCCATGTGCTGGCTTTTCCAGCCAAGGATTATAGTCGCTTTGGCGAGACCAATGATGAAATCAAGCTATATGTCCATGAAATTGCCATTCTGCCTGAGTATCAAGGGAGAAAAATAGGTATGCAGCTGATTCAAGGATTGTTAGAGAGAGTAAATAGCGATGAAAAGTTGAGGCAGATGCCCATTGTGATGAAAGCCAGAGAAGGCACCAGTTATCCAATTATAAAAAAATACGCCGATAAGTTTGACTTTGAAATTACCAATGATCGGGAGACTGAAATGGGTGGCGAGTCATTTCATATAATTGAACTTAGACGAAAAAAATAAATTTCCTCCTCGCCCGAATGCGACATTGGCCAATATCGCTTTCAAGAGGGATATGAAAAGTATTTGTCGCTTATCCAAGAGTTTCAGGTTCGATTAGGGGAGTTAAAACCTAAGTTCGAGAATTGTATCGACTTGAACCTCCCTAGATTCAAATGGTACAAATCTTTCCACGACCATGTTATTTGAGACGAAGAAGACTGGGAAAAACACTTCAATCACACTGTCTATAATCACCAAAAACATAAGTTAGTAGATAATTATAAGTACTCATCATCAAACTTTCCTGAAATAATTGACCAATTATGATTACCAAAAAGTAATATGAACAAATTTGCCACTCGCCCGAAGGCGACATTACGGAATGTCGCTTACAGGGCGGGTGGGAATGTTAAATATGAATAAACCAGAGGCCAAAAAAAGATTGGAAAAATTAAAAGATCAGCTCCGGGAAACTGACTATGCTTATTATGTTCTCGACAAACCGGTCATGAGTGACGCGGCTCGCGATGCCTTGAAAAATGAAGTGGAACAGATTGAAGTTCAGTTCCCTTATTTGGTTACCCCAGATTCGCCAACTCAGAGACTTGGTGGTGAAGTTTTGAAGGGATTTAAAAAAGTAAAACATGAAATAAAAAAATATTCACTCGACGATGTGTTTGATTTTGATTCAGTTCGCGAGTTTGATCTGCGAGTCAAGCGTATGCTCAAGTTGCCAGCCAGTGAAAAGATTGAGTACACCTGTGAACTCAAAATCGACGGCTTGAACATGTCATTTCATTACAAAAAGGGGATTTTTGACAAAGCGGTCACTCGCGGTGATGGCACTTTTGGTGAAGATGTCACCGCTGCAGCCAAAACCATTCGCAGCCTGCCGCTTCATTTACGAGAAGACATCGATGTGGAATTTGGCGGCGAGGTGTATATGCCCAAGAAAAGTTTTGATCGTTTGAACAAAAAAAATGAAAAATTGGGCAAGCCACTCTTTGCCAATCCGCGAAATGCGGCTGCCGGCACGGTTCGTCAGCTTGATCCCAAGGTAGCCTCAGAAAGAGATTTGGATGTTTTTTGCTGGTCTATTTACAACGGTAAAGAAATTAAAACTCAGGAAGAAATGCTCAAAACCATGCAAAAACTTGGTTTGCGCATTGATGAAAATTACAAAAAAGTTACTGGCATCGAAGATGCCATCAAATATTGTGAGTCTTGGACTGACAAACGAGACAAACTACCATATGAGATCGACGGAGTCGCCATCAAAGTCAACAGTATCGACTGGCAAAAAAAACTTGGTCGAGCCGCCAAGTATGTTCGCTGGGCTTCTGCATACAAATTCCCGGCCGAGCAGACCACTACGAAAGTTGAGGATATCCAATGGCAGGTCGGCCGGACCGGCGCCCTGACTCCTGTAGCGCATTTAACTCCTGTCCTATTAGCTGGCTCAACCGTTAGTCGCGCCACCTTGCACAATATTGATGAACTTGAAAGAAAAGATGTTAGAATTGGAGACACTGTGATTGTGCACAAAGCCGGCGACATTATTCCTGAAGTTATCAATTCTTTACCCAAACTCCGTACCGGTAAAGAGAAAAAAGTTAACTTGCCCAAAGAATGTCCGATTTGTCATTCAGATGTTAAAAGAAAAGAAGGCCAAGTTGCTTTATACTGCACCAATAACAAGTGTTTTGCCAAAGAGCGAGAGGTTTTGTCCCATTTTGTCTCCAAGAAAGGCTTCAACATCGACGGCTTCGGCGTCAAGATTGTAGAGCAGCTGATGACTGAAGGCTTGATTACCAAATTTGTTGATATTTTCCAATTGGAAATCGGAGATTTGGAACCATTGGAACGATTTGCGGAAAAATCCGCAGAAAATTTGATTGAGTCGATTGAAAACAGCAAGCGGGTACCGTTATCCAAACTTTTATTTGCTTTGGGCATTAGATTTGTCGGTGAAGAAACGGCTGGTTTGATTGCTCGGGAATTTAATGCTCGGACAATTGAAGATTTTATTAAAAAAATTCAGAAATCAAAGCTGGAAGACATTATTGAGATTGAAGGCGTGGGAGAAAAAGTGGCTCAAAGTGTTTTTGATTATTTCCAAGATGAACATAATATTAACCAATTGCTTGAGTTGGAAAAAAATGGTGTAATTTTGCAGCGAGTGGAGGGTGAACAAAATAAACCCGGTATTACCGGCAAGAATTTTGTCTTGACCGGCAGTCTGGGAAAATTCAGTCGTGACGAAGCCAAGGAACTACTCAAAATTTTTGGCGCCAAAGTCAGCGGTTCTGTTAGCTCAAAGACCGACTATGTCGTCGCCGGTGATGATCCTGGGTCAAAATATGACAAAGCCAAGAAGCTGGGCGTCAAAATTATTACTGAAAATGAATTTGAAAGTTTGATAAAATAAAATTATAAACTGATGAAGATTACTGAGGTTATACTTAAAGACAAAAATATAGATAAGCTCCAGTTCGGGGATATAAATATTTTTGTTGGTCCAAATGGAGTTGGAAAGACAACGATTATGAATGAGATACGAGACTCTTTTGGCCGCAATGCATTAGAGAATAATTATTGGGTGAGTAATGTTATAGATGGTGGTATTGAAAAAGATGATGCAGAGATTATATTAAAGTATGTTAATTCTGAAACTGAATTGAAGGATAGTGGCGAAGTTATTAATAAATATCATTTTAAGCACTACAAAACTATATTGGGGAGGTATGATTTACACAGTCCAGCGAATCATGTTTATAATGATGATGAATATAAAAAGATAGTTTCTTTGTCTAAGGGGAGACGAAAAAGAAGTATTCATCTAGTAAATCAGACTTGTACAAATACTCTTCTTGTGGGTTATGAAAATACTCAAGATCGACTTTCTCTTGCAGGAGAGCACGATATTGCTGATTTTGATTTACCAATAACCGATAGTATTAATAACATATTTTTAAATAAAGAGTATCAGGAAGTTCTAAATAAAGTTTTTATTTCATGCTTCAATAGACCTTTAACCTTTTCTAATCACCGCGGAAAAAAAATAGAGATTTTAGTTGGGGAATTAAATAGTGATAAGATTGATAATATCCCAGTTGGGGAAACTTCTTCAACAGAAAGGGGGCGCTTATTTAAAGTAGATAATGTAGGTGATGGTATTAGAGCTGCCTCAAAGTTATTAATTTCCCTGTTTAACCCAGAGTCAAGGGTGATTTTTATTGATGAACCAGAAGCTTTTATTCATCCGAAGCAGAAGATGAGAATTGCTAAAGAAATAAAAAAATTAGCAAAAGAAAACAAGAAACAACTATTTCTTTCAACTCACGATGCTACATTTCTTGCTGGATTAATTGATGATAAAGAATCAGATATTGATGTGGGGATTTTCTATATAAAAAATAATAAAAAAATAGTCCCCCTGGATAACTTTTCGGTTGATGATGGTAGATTAAAACCAGGCACAAAACAACAAAAATACTTTCAGTCTTTATTTTACGATGGCTCTATTTTTGTTGAGGGAGTTGATGATAGATGTTTTTATGAAAATACCTTCGAGTATGTTTTTGCTAAAGAGCTGTCTCAGGCTGATGTTGTGTATACGGATTTGGGTACTGTAAGTAACGCACATAAGCAGATTACCAAATTTGTACGGGAATCAGAAATTAATGCAGTCTTTATTTTTGATAATAATGTTATCAGCACTGACCCCGGGAAGCAGCAAAAATTAGTAGATACATATGAGGACCTGGGTGGGGAAAAAAAATTGAGAGACATTTTAGAAAAGTTGGACGGGAGCGTAGCTGAATTAGGGAAATTAGATAAGATTTTAAAAGAGGTTGGCATTTTTATCTCACCATATAATGATATTGAGGGTTTTGTTATGAGGGTATCTAAGAGGGATGATGACTTCCCTTATAAGTCTATTCAAAGCATAAATGAAAAACCATCAAGAAAATTTAAAACTTTTGGTGAGGATGTGATTAATTATTTGCTGCATAATAAGCATTAAGATAATGAGCAATGAATAAAATCCGCGTTGGTTTAATCTACGGAGGCAAGTCTCCCGAGCATACAGTCTCAACCATGTCCGCCCAAGGAATTTTGAACAATATTGACCAAGACAAGTTTGAGGTTACGGGTATTTTTATTGCCAAGGATGGAAACTTTTATACTGACGCCACTCAGAGCAATGCATATGATTTTTTTGTTGGGTCAAAAGAACTTGATGTCTATTTCCCGATTCTGCATGGTGCCGGTGGCGAAGATGGTGAGATTCAAGGCTTGATCAAGTCAGTGGGCAAGCCGTTTGTAGGGTCTGATGTCTTGGCTTCGGCCATTTGTCTGGACAAAGGTATTACAAAACAATTATTTGCCCACAACAACATCCCTCAAACAGATTTTGTTTTGATTAATTTTGATTGTGACGATACTTCCCAGCTGAATGCCAAGTTAAACCAAGCCAAAAAACAATTGATTTTCCCGGTTTTTGTCAAAGCCGCCAACCTGGGTTCGTCAGTCGGCGTGTATAAAGTTGACACCCATGATCAATTGATAGAAAAATGTTATAATGCTAAAGAATATGACTCACGGGTTTTGATTGAACAGGGCATAGTTGACGGCCGGGAAGTCGAAGTTTCAGTTTTGGGCAACGGCCGAGATCTGCAGTGTTCTGTTGTCGGTGAAATTAAAGTTGGATCAGATTTTTATGATTATGATGACAAATATAAAAACAATCAGGCTGAGTTGATTGTTCCGGCTGATTTAACTCCGCAACAAATAATTGAAATTACCGATCTGGCCAAAAAAGTTTTTATGCTGACCACCTGTTCTGGTTTTGCCCGCGTGGATTTCTTTATTAGTAGTGCAGGCAAAATTTTGGTAAGTGAAATCAATACTATTCCTGGCTTTACTCCCATTTCTATGTATCCGAAATTATGGGCGGCCAGTGGCTTACCTTATCGCGACTTGATAGGTAAGTTGATCGAACTGGGTTTAAGCAAAAGAAGCAGTTAGCGTGTATTCTTTGTAATTATTATTGATTATTTATGATTTTCTTCAAATAATTTATGGAACTATCCTTTCAGCCAACCGGAAATGAAATTGTTCAAAGACGTATCAGACCCGAAGTCAAACGGCGTGTTTTTGAATTGAGCGAACGTGACCTCCAGTTGATCATTGACACGGATAACAATTTTAATCAATATATTAAACCGGTCATAGATGAAAAGACTCCAGACAAACAGTATCACGAAGTATATCTCGGTGATTTATATTCTGATGATGTTGTTGATATTGACAAAATTATTTCTGAGTGGCCTTTTTTCGAATTAGCATCCGATTCAGAAGATGCCGTTGCATTGTTTGAAAACTATGAGGCTTTGGTTAGAAAAGCTATTCGGTATCGTTTTGATAATGTCGTTGATATTCTCGCTCATGTCCGAGATCCGATATTGGCTCAATTGACACTATTTAATCACTTTGATCAGCTGGCTGACAAACTGGCTAGTGAACACTCAGAAGTTGTAGCTATTTCAATTCTCAACCGATATCTTGGTCAAGTCAGATCTCTTTCCGACAGTGTTCGCCGTAAATATTTAGAGCGTTTCAGGCTTTTTTATACAGAAATGTCAACAAAACATGAAGAACGAGCCTGGTCTGATCAGTTTAATGGTTTACTTCGAGATGATAATGTTGTCGAAGCATTTGATCTTTTACTGGCTCGAAGGCCCCAGATGGCCAAGGACAAATATCAAGGATTGTTACGCAATATTTCTAACAAAATTGTTCCCATGATTGATGAAAAAGTCAAAGAAAATCCTCGACTGGCTATTGATTTTTATCTTTCTCTACCTCGCAAATTAGTCTTAGACACTCGTACCATAGGCAAAAGTCTCCAAGAAGATGTTACAGATTGGCTTAATTTAAATCATTATGGCCGAGAAAAGTTCAATAATTTTGTTCGAGACAATTTTTTACAGACAGCTCCGGAAGTTTATGCTATGTTTGCCGTCAATTTTGATACAAGAGAAAATTTTTCGTCGGAAGATCGTTTTTATGCGTTTAATTGTGTTTCAAATATTCCAGGTCTAGAGGATTTTTCGGCCGCTATTTTTAATCCGGATGATTTCCATGAAGCCCGCCAAGATGAAATGAAACCCAAGCTACTTGCACTTTATCTCAACTACAAACCAGAAAAGCTACTTTACTTTGCCAATAAGTATAAAAAAGAAATTGCGGCTATGGATCCAGACCAACAGTTAGTTTTGGCGGAAGTGATTTATGACAAAAAAATGTTTAATGTTCTTGATAAAGTTGAGATGTCTCCCGAGGTCAAGGAATATCTTTATCGTCGCCTGCAAATGGACGGTCTATTTGCTATGTTTACCACGCCGGAACAGCTGAGAAACCTGGGATTAAATCGTTCACAGGTTATGGCTGACTTGTATCAGGATCAAACGGTCGATAATCACATGAATGATGATTTTTGGTGGATGTGGTTTCAGTTTTATCGGGACAAACCAAATAAAAGTATTGTTGGATATCTTCAGCGTTTTGCTGAAGACCAGGTTCCAGAATTCAATCAATATTTTTTGGATCATATAATTGAGTTAGATAATGTTGAGCAGTTGTTTACCTCAAAACAAAGAGAATTGTATGAAAAACTCAGCACTTTATTTCCAGAAAATATTGGTGGCGTAAAGCCAAAACCAGTCGTTGCTTATCTACATGCCATGCGTTCACAAATCGGTTTTTCTCTTGAGGAATCAATGGCGACCATGATTGAGTTTGTCCGTGACGTTGGTCCATATGTCATGCCGCATGTGTTGGCATTATATCGTTCAATCAGTGAACAAGATTATCCCTTAACTTCTGCGCAAAAAAAAATAGGGATTAAAACCATCGAGGACTTGAAAAATTATGTGGATCCAGTGTTCGAAGCGGATAGTAGTTTAGAAGTTAATCTAGATCGAGTCGGTGATGAAAAATTAGTCCAAAAGTTTATCTCACAAGGAGAGGGCCGTACTCCAACAGTAGAGGTCAGTAGAAAAAAAGGTTCGAGAGAAATTTTACGGCGATTTGATACTTTTTCTAGAGCCCAAAAAGTCCGGTACCAAGATGGTGGGATTGACGCTATTGAAAAAAAATCAGATGACGAATCTGCCATTCAATTTGCTTCATGGGAAACTGCTGGTACTCAGTACTTACGAGAGCGCGCAGTTTCTGTAATCGCTGAATATCTAGATCATCGTCTTTTTGTCCCTCCGACTCAAGTAAAAAAAATCGAACAAGGATATGGCAGTTCCCAAGTTTTCATTCATAATACTATCCAATATAATACTTACAAGCGTGAAGTTGAAGGGGCTCAGGTTAATTCGGATGAATTTTTGAAGTTGCTTTTGACCGATTTAATGCTCTGGAACATAGATCGCAACCTCAGCACTGCAAATAGCGGTGGTAATGTTTTGATCAATGACAAGCATCAGGCGGTCTTGATTGATAATGGATTGACCTTTATGGCCGGACGTTTGAGATTGGTCCACAGTCCTGACAGCTATCATGGACGAGTTATTCCCAAAGGTTTTATGAAAGCTTTGCAACAAATCAGTGCGGATGGTGATCAACGAGATGGTTTGAAGGAGCGATTGTTGGGTTATTTGTCAGAAGAAGATGTCAGGACATTTTTAGCCCGCGTTGATTATGTTGTTGCCAATTTGCGTCAAAATAATGGTATTATGAATCCAGATTTATTTGCTGGTTTGAGATATGATCCGGATGATTCTCATTCATATTGTCCATTTGAAGCGGATGAAGAAGGCGGAGCAAAACATATTACATTAACTCAGAACGGCCAGATTACCTATATGGGGATTGACACCAGCAAACTTTCTTTGCCCCGTATGATAGAAAAGTATAAACAATTGGATGGTGTCTCCGATGTTATTGTTAAACGGAGAAAAACTGTCATTGATGATAACGACATTTAATTTCAACACTTATATATGAAGTTTAAATTTCCTTACAAAGAATACAACCCGGAAGATTTAATTCGCCGTTGCGGCTATGGCAAGATTTACAATCGTCACACCAATGAGACCAGCTACAAGCGGGCTCTTGGCAGTGGTTTTTATCCGCGTTTTCATGTTTATCTTCATGAATTTGACCATTACTTTGAAGTAAAT
>PFAP01000033.1:2572-9254 GCA_002773615.1 Candidatus Falkowbacteria bacterium CG10_big_fil_rev_8_21_14_0_10_39_11 | reverse complement strand
TCCCATTTCCCGATTTTTTCGGGATTTTCCATGAGACCTCTTTGTAATAATTCTTCGCTCATATTAAACCTCTTTAATAAGTTAAAGCTATCTTAAGTATATAAAACTTTTTCCCTTTTTACAATTAAAAACCGTTTTCGTAGCGATAGCGGAGAAAACACCTTATTCCCCCTATAAAATAAACATTTTTTGTGGAGGTACGGAACAAAAAATATCCGATTACCCCCTTTAAAATAAAAAGAAAAAAACTTATTTTACTTCCTTATTTAAAGAAAAAAGTAGCTTGAGAAAAAATCTAATAACAAAAAAATTTATTTCATATAACTAGTTTATATCGGTAGTTTTGTCAGATATGGGTGTAATTTGGTTTGATATCACAACCCATGATATAATTACCCATATGAACAACTACATAGACATTATAAAACAAGAATTGTTATTACGCAATTACAGCCGAAAGACAATTTCTGCGTATTGTTTGGCGATCAAAGACTTTTTACTCTTTTTTAATCAAGAAATCAGTACTTTGGGTGCCAATAATATGAAACAATATTTACTTCATCTGCATGACAAGGGTTATTCACCTCAAACCATTTCGTTGAAAGCCAATGCTATCAACTTTCTATATACTCAGATAATAAAAAAAGATGGCTATATCAAAATACGCCATCCCAAAAGATCAAAAAAATTGCCGCTTGTATTGTCAAGGAATGAAATCACTTTACTCCTGCAACAAACTCCAAATCCAAAACACAAATTAATGATTGAAATTGCCTATTCTTCCGGTTTGAGAGTCAGTGAGGTGGTAAATTTGAAAGTAGCTGACCTTGACCTTGATGAATTAACGGTTCTGGTTCGACAAGCAAAGGGCAATAAAGACCGACTGACGGTTTTATCAGAAAAATT
The DNA here is from genome assembly GCA_002773615.1 of Candidatus Falkowbacteria bacterium CG10_big_fil_rev_8_21_14_0_10_39_11. Classification (GTDB taxonomy): domain Bacteria; phylum Patescibacteriota; class Patescibacteriia; order UBA11705; family UBA11705; genus UBA11705. Next base: position 8,348 of record PFAP01000033.1, on the reverse strand, counting down.
GGTGCCTCGTCTCAGAAATTTTCTGTTTGATAGAGACGGTCAATATTATGTTTTTGAAAGTAATCGAGGTGGGAAATTATCCATTGAAAGTCTACAAAAGACTTTCCAGCGGTGTCTACAAAAATCTCAAATAGCCAAACCAGCGACCTTTCACAGTCTTCGTCATAGTTTTGCCACTCACCTACTGGAAAATGGAGTTGATATTCGTTATGTCCAGAAATTATTGGGACACCAAAACATTAGAACAACCCAACTATATACACAAGTGACGAATCCTGCTCTCAAAAATATAAAAAGCCCGTTATAAAAAATCCTGCCTACTGGCAGGTTTTTAAATGGCGGAGAGTGCGATATTCCTCGCCGGAGGACCAGTCCACCAAGCAATCTACTCCCCTGTTAAAAATTGTTATTATGATTCTTTGTCAGCAAAGACAATTAGTCGATCGGAGTAAATCTCTTCCTCCATATTCCAGCTACCTGCGCAGGTAATAAGATTGAGATGCGATTGATCATCGGCCGAGACAAAAACATCTGATGCATCCTGATCTTTATCGTATATTCTAATGTCGCGGACAATGAATGTGGAAGTTACCCCACTTTCATCTTCAACGAATATCTTGTCACCCTGACTTAATTGATCTAAATCATTGAATACTGCCGGTATGTTTTTTATCCAGTCATAGTGTCCGGCAATCACAGCGCTGCCAATCTCTCCTGGTCGCGATCCAAGACTATACCACGCCACCTCGGCAGGATCTTTTGGCACATCCATGGCTCCGTCAGAAGTCAGACCGACTGGAACAACAACCGAATCAACGCCAATCGCCGAAATTTTAAGACGAGCCGGTAACCCCAGGCTTGTTTGTTCTTGATTCGAGGCAGCAGCAACATCTTCAACAACTAAAACAGGGCTATCTTGGGCTGATTTTTCTGGGGAAAAGTTCAAAAACAGAGCTATAAAGAATACCAACCCTAATGGCACAACTAATAATAACTCTTGTTTTGACATGATTTTTGTTCGCATATATTGTGTAAAAAGTTCTTAACTACAAATATCAGACAAACCCTTGTCTGATATTTAATTGTGTATTTTTCAAATATTGAGGTTAAACGCTTTGTTTTCTTCTAACAATATAGAAGATAATCAAAACACTCAGGATCACGACTGGTAACATAATATTCCAGGGGATTGTTTCACCTAGGAAAAGACCCGTATTCGGCAGTTTGGGGACAACAACATCAGGCGTAGTAGAGATGGCGCCGGGAGTTGGAACTATGGCATCAGGAGCAAGAACAACGGCACTGACAACAACAGTGGCGGTTGCGAAGTCTCTGGCTGTTAGACCATTAGCGTCTCCGCTCGCAGTAACAGTGTTCACCGTAGTTTTTGTAAGATTTGTTTGACAGGTGTAGATCCAGGTCTCAGCGGGATCAAGTTTTAAATCACTATTGGTGTCGCCAGAAATATATTCTACTGGTCCGCACCGATCGTCGGTGAGTTGAACATTGCTTAACGCAACCGTTCCCGGATTGGTGACTTTATTTGTATAAGTAGTCATTCCCCCGCCGGCAGAGAGCACCAATGGACTGGGAATTTTTGTCACATGGATCAATGGTGGCACGACTGGAAGACCGACAACCACTGTAGCAGTCGCGATATCAGTCGCGCTTATGCCATTGGCCCATCCGATTGCAGTAATAATATTTGAATGAGTTTCTGTCAGAGTCGTGGAACAAGTGTAGACCCATGTCTCATCTATATCGAGCTTGGCATCATTATTGGTATCGCCGGAAATTAAGGATATAGGACTGCAGGAATCACCAACCATGGTTACGTCACTCACCGGAACTATTCCAATATTTTTTAGCGTGTAAGTATATGTTACCGCGCCAGGACCGTCCGGCAAAGCCAATGGGCTTGGTACTTTTACCAAATCAATAAGCGGTGGTACTGGTATGTAAAATCCAGAACCGCCACCACCCGTTGAGGGTTCTGTGTCATCATTGACGATAGTACAAGTCTTTACATCTCCTAGCGCCAGAGTAATCGTGCCGTCCGCGGCACAATCGCCACCGATAACAGAGGTGTATCCAGGATCAGAAGTCTCAGAAATTGTGTGCAATCCCACGGTGGTCGTATTTACCACCCCAGAGGTCACACTTCCACCGTCAATAAAGAGAGGAAAATCCGAAATGATCTTAGTACGGCCATTATCGTTGATAACTATCTTGTTCACAATCAGCTGGGGGGCGATGTCGTTATTGGTAATGGTACAAGTTTTGGTTTCACCGGCTGCAATTGTTCCTGAGCAATTACCAGAACCGGTTTGGATATATCCAACCGGAACAACTGGTTCTGTTACTTCATAAGCACCAGCATCCAGTGTTACATCTACGCCAGCAGCAGAACCGGCAAAAGAGCTTGTGGAAACGTTTGTGCCGGTAACATTGAGTGTAAAATCAGAAGCAACTGCCGTACCACCATCGTCGTTAATTACCGTTTTAACGACATGAAGAGTGGCAGGAAGAACAATTGGTGCGATGTCGTTATTGATTATGGTGCAGATTGCAACGTCACCAGTAGCAAGGGTTACCGAATTACTAACAGCCGCTGCGCCACCATTTATCGCACATGAATAAGTACCTTGGGTATAGCCAGCAGGTCCACCACTTTCTGATAGTGTATACGCTCCAGGGTCTACTGTTACGTTTGTAACATCTATACTCCCATCAGTCCCAGAAATTGGAGTTGGACCAGTAGCAGAAAGGGTCCAATCAGTCGAAACTGCGGTTCCCGTATCATCGTTGACTACAACTTTAGAAAGAGTAAGAGAAGTTGGGACTGTAATCTCAGTATTATTTAATGTAACCGCACCAGTACCATTATTCACAGCATCAGCTAACAACCTTCCTAAAATAGTTGAACCACCTGAATCAGTGATTGAAGCTTCGGCCATAATAGTACCGACGAATGTAGTATTGTCAAGAGTAGCCGAGGTACCGACTGCCCAAAAAACATTGCTAGCTTGTGCACCTCCTGTAAGAACAACTGAACTGGCTCCTCCGGTAATAAGAGTTGTTCCTGCTTTGAAGATAAACACTGCATTCGGATCACCAAGTCCATCAAGCGTCAAAACTCCCGCTCCCGATATGGTAAAAGTATCTGAAGCAGCATGATATACCCCAGGTGTTAGAGATTGTGAAGCAAGATCCGTAGGTATGTCAGCGCCAGACTGAGGTTGGGTAGAAATATCTGCATAAGCACTAGCTAAATCAACTTTGGCTGCAATTACAGCAGCATCAGCAGCCGTATAATTCGTTCCAGTTACCTCTGCTCCCGTTAAACCGTTTGATACGGTTGGATTTGAACCAGCGTCCCCCAAAATAACTTGCGGAGGATTGGTGCTGGTAATGCCTGATCCAGCTAGAACCGCGAAACTACTCGCCCCCCCCAAGGCTTGGTGACGTTGCTGCGAATACTGGGGTTGGCCCATTTAAGGTAGAAATTCCAACCACCAAAGAAACAATAAGCGCAATTATTATTAAACGTTTACCGGATTTTCTATCCATAGTTAATTTTTTCATACGACTTTATTAAACCATGCTTGGAAATCTTTCACCAAAGCACAGTGCGTATTATATATTATTTAAACTGTTTGCTTCTTTCGAGTAAAATATAAGATAATCAAGGTCGTAAACATGCCGACCAGAGATACGAGACTCCAAGGAATAATTCTTCCGTCAGAACCAATCCCTGTATTCGGTAAACTGGGAGCTGTTGAAGTTGGTGTTGGTGTTGGTGTTGGTGAAATAAGTGTGGGTGCAATATCATTATTGGTGATAGTACAAGTCCTAGTTTCACCGGCCGCGATTGTGCCAGAACAATCAACAGAAGCGGTTTGTGAATATCCACCAGGGACAGATGGTTCTGTGACTAAATAAGAACCGGCGTCTAGTGTCACATCCACACCAGTAGCAGAGCCGGCAAAAGAGCTTGAAGAAACATTTGTACCGGTAACATTTAGCGTAAAGTCAGAGGCAACTGAAGTACCACCATCGTCGTTGATTACTGTTTTAATGACATGAAGCGTGGCAGAAGCGGGAGGAACGGGAGCAGGAGTAGCGCATGTTGGCCCGGAAATAGTATTGTTGAGTAACGTTACGTCTCCTCCTAATGCCAAAGCCCTACCATCTAAAACAACACCATTGCCGAAATGGACACCGGTTCCGGCGATAATTGTTCCGGCAAACGAACTACCATTAATAGTCGCTAGAGTGTTCACTTGCCAATACAGGTCACAAGCTCTCGCTCCATTTGTTAAATTTATAGAGCCAGACGAAACCAAATCGCTGGATGCTCTTAAAATATATACACCAGCTCCATCCAGAGTAAGTACACCACCGTTCAATCGTCCAGCCCCGATATCATAAACACCCGGTGTCAAAACCAAGCCATCAAGTACGGGACCGATACTGCCGGTTGAACTCTGACTGGAGATGTCGCCATTCGTAGTCAGAATATTGGCCTGAACGCTCGGACTTAAACTTGCCGTGCTTGGTGCAACTGCATCTGTAGAATATATTGCGCCACCCACCATAGCATCTGTTAATGCGGTAATGCCGGCACCGGTGCTATTTAAACCAACATCACCAGATATAGTTCCTGTACCCGTAATCGCTGTTTGGGCGACGATAGAGAATGTTGATGCAGCACCCAATCCTGGGTCAGTCGCCGCAAATGTGGCAGTCAGCCCAGCAAGACCAAGTATAAGTGCAATACTTAATACAACTATTAAATTTTTACTAATCTTTTTCATAGATTTTTTATTTTCGTTAAATTCACAAATTAAGCATGATCGACAGCCAAACTTAACTTAAAAATATTTATTTTAAAACTTAATTATTCTTTGACCATCGATAACCACTAGCCTCCTAAACAGCTTTACAATGTCAACCATCAACCTGCCCCTAAACTTTCAGGAGGTTTCGCAATCAGCTTTAATGTATCATGTAGTGGATTAATATTCTCGTATAAGTCAACATTAATAATGATATTGTTGGAATATTGGATGTTGGAGCTCAAACTCAAAGATAATATGAGACGATTGATAGTTTATCATGCCTCCGTATCTTAAGAAGTTTTTTATTCTTTAATATTATACCACAAACCGTAAATATCTAAAAAAAATATTTGATCCCTGTGTATAAACTGAACGATGAAGAAAATGCTTTCAAATTTCTGATTAAATAACCGGTTAATTTAATATGATTTTAACAAATTGTCATGATAGGACACACGTAAACAAGTTTACCGTCATAAATTAAATAATTGGCGTTTTTTTTATAAAAAAATCTGCCCTAAAGCAGTTTTAATCTTGCGTTCCTCGACTTCGCTCGTAGCACTCGATTAAGATTGGTCATGGACCACGATTGAGGACTGAGTTTATCGAAGGCCGAATCGAGTGGCGGAGGGGATGGGACTTGAACCCACAAGCCCTTACGGGCGCCGCTTTTCGAGAGCGGTTCCTTACCAATTCGGAGCACCCCTCCATGTCAGGTAATAAGTTATAGGGATTTTGATTTTTAATTACTTTTCAAACCAAATTCGAAAACGTAAAAATTAAATGCTGCTATTTTGCTTGACCGGGAGAAAATACATTGATCAAATCTAAATCATTTTCTTCAGCCAGTTTGAATGGCGGAGCGTGAGGGATTCCTCGCCGGAGGACGAGTCCGCCCTACGGCGGAGAACTAGCAGACTTTATCGTGGCGGTGT
>PFAP01000033.1:0-2543 GCA_002773615.1 Candidatus Falkowbacteria bacterium CG10_big_fil_rev_8_21_14_0_10_39_11 | reverse complement strand
CAATTTTTTTCCGCCGCCGCCGAATTTCGTGCCAGTGAAACTGGCGCGCCGCCTATTCTTTGTCTCCGTAATGATTGATTGCGTAAGAAAGAACGGCTCCAATTATATCGTGATTTCCTTGTTGCGCAAACTTTATCAATCTTGGTTTTGAACGATTGTTTTCCGAAAATTGTAATCCATTTGTAAAAAGCTGAATATCTAAAATTTTATCCAGTTTGACGGCAAAAGATTTATTATCACCTCGGAAAACAGCTCGCTTGCTGGTGATGATTAGTTCGCCACTGCTTACAGCAACAACTCCTGTTTCGCTAGTTATATGCCCACGGTGTCCGCCTACTCTGTAGCTGACACCTTTCATAACTCGGAAACTCATTCCTTGTGAACCGCCTTCATATTTTCTGCGTAAAACTTTTTCTTCGGCTAATGTAGCTGGTTCAATCCAATATGCTTTTTCGCCCTTTTGCATTATCAAATTCGTTACTTGAACCGTGGGCATATTGCCTTGCTGGATTTCGTTCAAAAGACGCAAACGAGCAAGTTCTTTTTTGTTGTGCTGAATTTCGTCATCCGCCAAACCAAGAAATTTTTGAATTTTTTCAAGTTCCTGCTCCTCATCTTTCGTAACTTGCTGATCTTCTTTGGTAGCTGAAAAAGCCGACGCAAAAATCTCAGCTCTCATTCCTTTTACATCTTCATCAGTTAAGCCAAGCTCACTTTTCTTTTTATCAAGTTCGTCAATTTCTTCTTTGGTAATTTTTCCGTCATTGACAGCTCGAAGCAAGGCCTGCTTAAAATCTTTTTTATTAAGAGATTTTTGCTTAGCATCTTTATACTTATTTACGATTGTTTGGAAAATACTCATATTTTATTCTATTATTATTGACCATTCACCATCAGCCGAGATGTCTAGTAAATATAACCCTGACTTACTGATACCAACGGCTTTTGAACCGTCAAAATCACCTATTTCATTAACCAACAATTCCTCTCTATTTCCTTTTTTATCCATTAGTAAAACTGAAAAATTTGATTTCCCTGTGTGTTTTAACTTAAAAGTTGTTAATCCTTTGTTTAATTGAACGAAAGGAGAAACCTGTTGTCCAACACCTGTGAATGTTCTTGGTTTTGTATCAGCCGTCGTTGGTCGTGGTTGCTCAATCTTTACAGTCCATTTTCCGTTCGCTGAAATATCCAACACATATTCTCCTTTTTTTGCAATTCCAACAGCTTTTGCGCCATCAAATTTTCCTATTTCATTTACAAGCAATTCTACTCTTTGTCCGTCGCTATCCATTAAAGTAATAGAAAAATTTGAAGTTCCACTATGCGTCATCTTGAAAATAGATAAACCATTTTCAAGAGTAAACTTTTGCGAAGCCTGTTGACTCGTTCCCGATAATTCAATTGGCATTGGCTCTGGTATTATTTCTTCTTTTGGTTCTGAATTACCAACCTTTTCCGTTGACCCATTGCCGCTTGAAGCTGGCGAAGATGTATTATTACTTCCATTAGAAAAAATTCCAACAATTATAAAAAAACCAATAATTCCGACCACCCACCAAAGCCACTTTCGTTTTTTAGGTTGATTTTGTTGTGTTTGATTATCCATATTTTTTTCCTTAATTTATTATTTGATTAAATTATATTATTTTTGTTGTAATTTTTCCATTTTTTTCTGACATTTGGCAATACGATTATCCCAATCGTCATTCCAGCCTTGATCCTTAGCTTGCTTAGCATATTTTATAGCCTCGTCAAATTTTCCCTGTTTCTCTAAAATTATGCAAAATTGAGAATATCCCTCATGAGCTGGCAGTGGGCTATCAGGATATTCTTTCTTGAATGCCGCCGCTGCCTTTTCTGCAATTTCTATTTGTTTTAAGGCAGAGTCAATTGAAATTTGTAATGACTTTGAATCGCTATCTCTATTCTTATAAAATAACTTCATTTTCGTTGGATAAAAAAAGTGCAAGTTAAGCATATCTTTTTCCGTTCCAATAAAATCTTCCGCTTTTGAAATTATTTTATGTGCGAGACTTCTATCTCTCGGATTATCAAACCAACCAGTCAAAGAAGTAAGGAATGACAATGGGCTACTATTGCTTAACATTTCAAAATTTCCTTTTATCAGAGTATCTCTTGATGCGCCCATCGGCTGAAAAATAGCAACCATATGATTTCTTTCTTCTTCTGTAAAAGTATTCAACCACCAATCTTTCAGATTGAAATATCCAATATATCCTTCGGGGTCATTATTCGATTTAAATATTTTTCCAAAAATCATAATCTACTTTATTAATTCATCAACACTAACATCTAATGCTTTTGATATCTTTTTAAGTGTATCTAGTGTTGGATTTTGGTTTTTGCCAGCTTCTATTTTAATAATTGTATTATTAGCAACATCGGCCAATCTCGCTAATTTCTCTTGAGATAAACCCCTTGCTTCTCTAAATTTTCTAAGTGTTTTTGTAATGTTTGACATACTAATATCGTAGTAGTAGAATTAAAGTATCAGTAATATTAACTTTCAACTACTTTAA
>PFAP01000017.1 GCA_002773615.1 Candidatus Falkowbacteria bacterium CG10_big_fil_rev_8_21_14_0_10_39_11 | reverse complement strand
TTAGAACATTGCGGCTTAGATGGCAAAACACCCAATGAATTCCTTTCAGATTATCAATTAATAAAACCGCCAAATGTGTGTGCCTAAAACAGTTATTGAGTGATCTTTATTGGTTGACTGCCAATGTAAAGGCCTTCAAAAATAGCAGACAAGGTTTCATGTAAGTCTCGGGATTGAATCAGGATGGCAGATTTTTCTTTGAGAGAAGAAATCAGTAAAATTTTATTATCAAATAATATTATTACGGAATTGAATTTACCATGCATGATTTCGGGGAGAATTCTGGGGTGACGAAATTCGATGTCTGTGGGGTTTAAATTTTTGTGAATAATATCAGTTTCCCACAATGATCGGGCGGTGACGCCTCGATTACGTCGGGCGTTCATAAAATATTTGGCATAATCTCGATCAAAGTCAGAAAAAAAATTTATTTTTGGAGCGATAATATCCCAGTGACCATCTTTGCAGTATAGAGCTTCTTCAACGGCCAGTTTTATCCCCTCGATTCCTTCATAGTGAATAACACGAAAATCAGATTTGGCTTCTTTGTGACGATTTTGAAGTAGAGGAATGATTGATAGGAGTTCATTTTTTTGTAATTCTAATAATGAAATTTTTTCTTCAAACAGTTTTTCTAATTTTTTGGGGTCGGTCATGGTAAAAAAAGATTTGTCTGGACGTTCATGTTTGGTCACTAAACCTTTTTGGATTAATGTTTCCAAGGCATGATAAATGGTCGTGCGGTTGATGGTGGTTTGCTTTACCAGTTCGCTGACTTCGATTGAATCGTATGCCAGTCCGGTAATATATAATTGGCTCTCTGTGTCTGTGAGGCCGATTTTTTTTAGGGTGTTGATTATATTGCGTGGCATAGTTTTGTGATTATGAGGTAATTATATCAGTATTTGTGTTTGATGTCAATGCTTTTTTGAAATTTATTTACTTTATTTTAAGGTGAAAATTGACTGTGTCAGAGTGTTGTTGTAAATAGTTGTTCTCGGTTTGGGTTGCGAAGCGTATATTAGTGTAGAGTGAAGAGTTCATTACAATTGAAAACAACCAGGGAGGGCGTCATGATTATCGATATCCACGCGCATACCAGTACTCATAAGATGTGGAATTTGCACACGGAAGATGCGTCAATCGAAAGACTACAGGATGAAGCTTGTAGATTGGAAGTGAAGAAAATTGTTGTGTTGGCGACTTATTTTCCTTTCAAGGGAACTGGTCTTTGCAATCGAGATATGCTTGAGCGAGTAAAGGGTGATGATCTGTTTATTGTTTTTGGTAGTTTGGATGTGATGAATAATTTGGTCGGTGGTTTGAAGGAATTGGATGAGCTGGCTGCGGCTGATTTGATCCGAGGAATTAAACTCTATCCAGGATATCAGGCCTTTAGTCCCAGTGACAGCGAAGTGTTTCCAGTTTATGAAATTGCAAATAAATATAATTTGCCAGTCATGTTTCATGGTGGTGAATTGCATCATTGTTGCCCAAGTGATGATCGAAACCGTGGTCAGTACAAGTGTAAGCAGAATCCTTGTCCGATTAATATCTATCAGCATCTTAGTCATCCGGATCGTTTGCGCCAAGCGGTTGAAAGTTTTCCGAACGTGAAGTTTATTGTCAGTCATTTGGCTAATCCATACTTTGAGGCATTGCGAAAGCTGATGAGTGAGTTTGGGAATGTTTATACGGATATTTCTGGTCAGTTTGTATCTGGTAATTCTCAGGAAAATGAAGATACGCTGGAATATCGAACTTTTCTGGTGAAGGAAATCAATAAGTTCGTTGAAGTACCGAATGGAATTGAGCGAATCATGTTTGGAACTGATTTTCCGATTCAGTCTTATGATGATTCCGTATGGCTGGTGGAACATTTGAATTTGACGCCGGTTGAGAAGGCGAATATTTATTGTTTTAACGCAGAAAAGGTTTTGGGGCAAATAATAAGCGATTAGTAATTAGCAAAAAGCGAATAGGGACGGAGGTTTGAAATGAGAGTGCTGCGAAGTACGGATGTAAAGAAAATTACTTGTCCGCACTGTGGAAGTCGAATGGAAATTGATGTCAATGATGTTCAAATATCTGATGTCGGTCATCCATGTAGTCAATGGATCAATTGTGGGGTTTGTGGCCGAATGATTTGTTTGGGAGATGGAGATATCCCTCGGCATTGGTGGGTGGCATTGTTTGGAGAAACAAACCATCACTAAAGGAGGTGAATATGAACGTTCTAATTACAGCGGGTTCAACCATGACCATGATTGATCAGGTACGAGGTTTGACAAATATTTTTCATGGAACGACTGGGCGTAAGATTGCTGAATTTTTGGCACCGCATCATCAGGTAACATTGGTAACTTCAGGTTCACCCAAGCTTATCGATCGAAATTTTGAATTGATTGATTCGTGGGAGCCCTGGGAGCGTCATGGATTGCGACACTCTAGAGGATTTGGATTTGGATGTAGTGTAGATGATGTGCACATGAAAGTTATTTGTTTTCGAACTTTTGATGAATTGGCGCAGATTATGGAGCAGGAAATTCGCACTGGTGAGTATGATGTGATTATTCATTCGGCCGCGGTCAGCGATTTTCAGGTTGAGTCAGTTTGGAAGGAAAAAAATAATGGCCGCCTAGAACAAATTGACGCTTCGACTAAGATTTCTTCGAGTCATCCGGAGTTGTATTTGAAGTTGGTTCCGACTTTTAAGATTATTGATAAGATTCGTAGTGAATGGGGATTTGCGGGCAAGCTTGTCAAGTTTAAGCTGCAGGTGGGAATGGCTGATGAAGAATTGATTGCTATCGCCAAGCGCAGCCGCCAGACCTCGGAGGCGGATTTGATTGTGGCCAACTGTCTGGAATGGTCACATGATTATGCTTACATTATTAATGCAAATGATGAAGTGGTGAAGGTAACGCGTGAAGAACTGCCTAAAGCTCTTTGGACTATGCTTCGACAGGCTCAGCATGACAAGGGGGAGTAGAAATGAAAGTATTACTCGGAGTAACGGGGTCAGTCGCAACGATATTAATTACAAAATTGGTGGACGCCCTGCATGAGGCAAATTGCGAAGTACGGGTAGTGGCGACCAAGTCCGCGGAATATTTTTTCAGCAAGAAGTGTGTGGGGACTGTGCCAGTAAAAGTTTATTCTGATCAGGATGAGTGGCCCAAGGCTAGATATGAAAAGGGCGATGACGTTCTTCATATTCAACTTCGAGATTGGGCTGACGTTTTCTTGATTGCGCCGCTTGGAGCCAATACTTTGGCTAAGTGTGCTCAGGGTTTGTGTGATAATTTGCTCACTTGTGTGGTCCGAGCTTGGGATCGAACCAAGCCGATCGTGATTGCGCCGGCCATGAATACACACATGTGGGAAAATCCGTTTACGGAAATTCATCTCGAAATGATGATGAGTGTGTACCCGACATATTTGGTCGAGCCAATTAACAAGGTTTTGGCTTGTGGCGATAATGGTGTTGGAGCGATGGCGATGATTGAGAGCATTATAGAGATGATTGAGAGATTAAGACCTGCCTACCGCAGGCAGGGAATTGAGATTATAAGAGGAAAGAGAATTGAGAAGCTTTGAAAGGAGGGCATGATGGGAAATGGAAGAATTCTTGTGGTTGGTGGGCCGATCGAACAAATGATTGATCCGGTGCTCAAACTGGTTCCAACTGGTAATGGTCGCTTGGCAACGTTGATTGCAGATGAATTTGAATTCAATGGATTTGATGTGACTCGGTGGGGCAATTTTAGCGGAGCGGAAACATTAATGTTTGAAGAGTTGCAAAATAGATGCAGGCAAAAGCTGAATTTTGATGTGATCATTTTTCTGGCTCATTTGCCAAATATCTTGATCTCGCCTTTGAGTGATAAGATTAGATCAGAAAATGATTGGGCGAGTCTCGGCGTTGAAAAGGCTCCAAAGCTGGTGCAGCTAATCAAGCTTCATTCTCCAAAAGCGGTTTTGGTGCCGTTTAAGCTCATTGATCAGGACGTTGATCGAATTGAAGTCATTAAGTGGATGCTGAAGTTGAAAGTCGGGTGGACGGTTTATCTTCGACTTGGTCTCAAGGGACGATTTTGGCTGACAGATGCACTTGGAAATGAAACAGAGGTCGAGCGGAGCAAGTTGGCGGCTTTGTTGGCCAAGACAATTGAGCGGCAAATGAAGGTGAGGCGTCGTTCAAGTAAATGGCAGGGAGTGGAAACTCCGCAAGTGGAATATTTGGAAGCATTGGTTGATTTTTCTCGAAAAATGCAGCCGGGGTTTTCTCAGCTGATTGAAAGAAATGTGGCTAGTGGACGCTGGCCGGGAAATTTCTCTTTTAGATGTACTCATAGTTTTCTTTCCAAGAGAGAAAAAGATGGGTTTATGATCACACGAAGAAATGTGGCCAAGAATGGAATGAAAGAAGAAGATTTTGTTCTTGTGGCCGGTGAATTGAAAGATGACCATTTGGTGTTTTGGGGGGATCGAAAATCTAAGCCAAGTACAGATGCGCCAGTGCACCGCATTATTTATCAGAGATTGCCATGGGTCAAGTATATTGTTCACGGTCATATGTTTGCCGATCGAGATAGAGTCGTCGGTGACGATTGGTTGGATTTGTGGCCATGTGGAGCTGAAAATGAAGGTGAAGATGTGGTCAGGGTAGCACCAAAGGATAAGCAAAGCTTGTGGGTGGTCAATGTCACAGGACATGGATTTGTGGCTTTGATTGGTGATGAAGACCCAAGAGATGCTTTGAATGAACTCAGTAAATTGAAGTTTACTATTGATAAATGATAACACGGTTAAATAACCGTGTTTTTTTATTGACAAAAGGCAAAAAAAAGAATCGGTTTAAATTATGATACTATACAAAGAGGAGGAGTGATGAAAATTATAGTTCGGCTAGCTGAGATGAAGGATCTGTTACAAATCGTAGGTGTCGTAAGAGAAGTTTTTTTTCATGATTGCTGTTTTGATGAAGAATTTAACGTACACGAAGCGGAATATCTTTTTTCGCGAGCCATTGAAGACAAAAATGAGTTGCTTGCGGTGGCGACAATCATTGATGGGGACATTGAAAAAATAGTTGGTTTTGTGTTTTATCAAAATAAACCGCCGACAAATGGAGAAATTTATTTGAACATGATTGGCGTGGCGCGGGCATATCAGGGACTGGGTATCGGCCTGCGGCTGTTGATCGAAGGTGATAATTTGGCAGTAAAGTATTTTCGCGATGTCCGGAGATGCCGAATCGCGACAATTCATCTGTCAACATCAAAAGATAATCCGGTTGGGCAAAAGCTTTACTTAAAAGGCGGATATGAAGTCAGAGGTGAAATTATCGGTATGGTGGGTGCTGGAAATGTTGAAGTCCAGATGATCAAGGATATTGATCACTCAGTGCAATATCGACAAGGATTGTGGAATGACGTGACATTGCAAGCAAACAATACAGATTAATAGATCTGTGTTTTTTTGTATCAAAAAAGTAAGTGGTTACTTACTTTTAGAAGTTGAGCGTATTAAGCCAAACCTCTAGACGGAAGATTCCAATGTGTATACTACAGGCAAAGAGGAAGCTGAGCACAATCTGGTAGCCGGTTTTCTTTTGTTTGTACATAGGCTTTTCAAGTGGGGAAACAACAGTTAGGGCAGAGACCAGCAACGTTGACCAGAGAAATGTAATCCAGATTTGATAGTAAAGAAGATAGCTGAAGAAAATCGTGGATGCAATCATAGAAATCAGTGCCCAAGACTTAACTCTTGGAATCGCAAATCCGAGAATGCCAACGTTGATAATGATCCAGAGAAGGAAACCAAGACGAGCAGGCTCGGTGTGTAGTGGTTCGAGCATGGCGGAGTTCCTTTCGCTGGCTGGTGAAGAACGTATAAGTATATCATGTATTCTATTATTTGTCAATCCAGCAAGAATCTACATTGACAGCATATGGGTTCTGAGCTATGCTGTGAAGTTCTATCCCGCACAACAGGAGGTGTCATGCTAAAAGCATTGGCTTTAATCCTTAGGATTTTGGTCAAACTGACAATATTGATTTTGATTGTTTGTTTTGCTCCAATTCATTATCTTGGATATAAATTGTATTTTTTGGTAAAAAAGAAAAATACCTTGGTTGAAGATCGTAAATTGCATTTCCCGATTGTGTACTATAGAAATAAGCAAAACCAGACAGTAATTTTTATTGCGGTAATGCATGTGGCCGTGAAGGCATATTTTGAAAAAATCGGAGAACATTTGAAAAAGTGGGGAGAAACACATAGTGTTTTGTATGAAATGGTAAAGCCGGGTAAACAAAATGTCGAGTTGTCTGAACGAGAAAGGTTTTTGCTAAAAAAGTTGAAGATCATTAAGAAAGCCATGAAAAAGTTGGCTGATAATATGGGTTTGACGTACCAATCGGAAATTATTGATTATTCTGATGAATGGATTTGGGCGGATGTTTCTCAAGAAGATTTTGTCAGAAGATTGGCAAAAAATAAGACGTCATTTGAAAATTTCAAAGAAGATGAAGGCAGTGATTTGTTTGATGATCCAAAGGCTTTGTGGGTTATCAATAAAGTATTTATGTTTATGGCATCTTGGCTGTTTTATTATCTGAAAGCATTGCTATTTATTTTTAGAGCGACCAGCAGACATGACAAAAAGGTTTTGCTAGATTGGAGAAATAGCGTAGCCTTTGCGAAGATCAAGGAATCTGTTACAAAGAAACCGGTGGTGACAATTTGGGGAGCTGAACATTTGAATGGAATTGATAAAATGCTGAGGAAAATGGGCTTTCGAGAATACCAAAGAGAATGGCTTGTTGCTTATGAAGATTCGGGGCTAACTTTTAAGGAAGCTTTTGCCAAGGATGATGATGTAGATACGGCTGAAGGATCAGAGAGATTGTAGAAAATAGAGAAATGTAAACTGCTAATAGGCAGTTTTTTATTTGTTGACAAATGCAACTTGGTTGCGTACAATAACTGATATGGAATATGTTTTGAGAAAATATCAAGCCAATTCATTGCGTTTGACTAAACTGAGAGAAGCTTTGGCCGGTATTTTTTGTCAGGCAGAAAAACCATTGACAGTACCGGAAATTTTGTCTGAGTTGAAAAAATATACGTTAGAGCCAAATAAAACAACGGTTTATCGAGAATTTGAAATATTGCTTAAAAACAAAATATTGAAGGAAGTTTATTTTAACGATGATAAAAAGCGGTATGAAATTATTCATGAGCACCATCATCACCTTGTTTGCAAAAAATGTGCGAAAGTAATTAAAATCGATTGTGATCAGAGTTTTGAACTGCAAGTTGAACGACAGGCTAAGAAAAGTAATTTTGTGCTTGAAAATTCATCAATGGAATTTTTTGGAAAGTGTAGTAAGTGTAATTAATAACGTCACTATGTCTTTTGGAGCTTACCCTTTCCGCATACGTAGTTACTTCGGCGGACAGGCGAGAGTCCTGCCTACCGGCAGGCAGGCTCAGGGTGACAACGAAATATGGTTTGGTTATATTCTTTGATAAGTGTAGTAATTGTGAGTTTGATTTCATTTGTTGGGGCCTTGACGCTAGCAATAAAGAAAGAAAAATTGGAATCAATTCTCATTTATTTTGTCAGTTTTTCAGTTGGGGCTTTGTTTGGAGATGTGTTCATTCACATTGTTCCAGAGATAAGTAATGAAATCGGTTTTGACCTAAAGATGGGACTTTACTTTTTGTTGGGAGTTTTGATTTTCTTTGTGATTGAGCAGTTTATTCATTGGCATCATTGTCATAAAGTAGAGCATCATCACAAAATAAAACCATTTGCTTATACCAATTTGATTGGAGATGGATTTCATAATTTTTTGGATGGTATGATCATTGCAGCTAGCTTTATGGTTAGCGTTCCAGTGGGAATTGCCACTACATTAGCAGTGATTTTTCATGAAATCCCGCAAGAAGTTGGAGATTTTGGTGTTTTGCTTTATGTTGGATTTAAAAAGAAAACAGCCCTGATTTTTAATTTTGCTTCCGGTTTATTATCGGTGGTTGGAGCGGTGGTGACATTGTTGTTTTTGCATTCATCAGAAGAATTTGGGATGATAATATTAGCGGTCGCCGGTGGTGGTTTTCTTTATATTGCTGGATCAGATTTAATTCCAGAATTACATAAACATGAAGGAAGGTGGCGGAAATCTTTGTTGCATTTGATAATGATTTTGCTTGGAATCGGAGTGATGCTGGCGTTGGTGCTGTTTGAATGATGTTGTCGGCACTTTTTGTGTTGACAAGAATTTTTTTGTGATAATGTTTTAAGTCTCTACCCTAAGTACAATGGAGGGAACATGTCGGAGGGAAAAAAAAGAATTTTGGTCATTGATAAAGATTTGTTGGCAGAGATGGTGGCTGATCAGTTGAATAAATATGACGAGTTTAAAGTTTTTACAGCTGGTAATCTCGGTGAAGCTGTGAGTATGATTCGGGAAGCAAAGTTTGACCTGATTGTCGTGGAACATTTTTTGGCGTATGGCTCGGCTTATGAATTGTTGAAGGGAGAATCAGATCCTAGAATGTTCTATGGAGCTCCGAGACTGATTAAATTTGTTCGAGAAAATCTGAGAATTAATCCTCCTTTCGTCTTGATTGGATCAGATCCTGGGCTACTCAATCAGTCAAGACAGAAGTTTGAGATCCCCGCTGAACGAGTATTCTTGACGCCATATTCATCGTTTTCTTTTGAAAAGATTGTTTGTGATATCTTGGCCGTGGAGTGTAGGCTGGCTGATGATTTTATTGCAGATGAAATGAATGATCATAAGTCTCGACGGTATTTTCAAGATTAAATTTATGTCACAGTCAGTTCGATAACTGACTTTTTTGTTAAAGTTATTAACAGAAGATTGTTGAAGGACTGGATTATTTTTATTAATAATCTATTATATATCTATCACTATTTAATATTTTAGGAAAAATATGACAAATGAAGAGGTTCGGAAAGCTAAAAAAGCCTGGGGATTGATTGCGGTTGTAAACTTGTATGATTGTAATCATGAGATGATTCAAAGTCCGGCAAAGATTCGGCAATACGTGAAAGAGTTGTGTCAAAAAATAAAAATGATTCCATACGGTCCTACTATGGTAAAAAAATTTGGTAGTGGCTGTTTAGAGGGTTATTCGGCTTTACAGTTTATTGAAACGTCATCCATCACATTACATTTTGATGATAAAAATGGTGATCGGGCATTTATTGATATTTTCAGTTGCAAATATTTTGAAACCAAAGATGCTTTGGCATTTAGTCAGGAATTTTTTCAAGCAAAAAAAGCAAAAATTAAAGTAATTGTCAGAGATTAACAAATTTTGCGGCTGTAGACTGGCCGCTTTTTTGTTTCTCGGTTCTTTGATATACTATAATATATGGTAATAAAACAAGAAATTTTAGGTAAAAATGACCAAACGCATGAAGTGATGGTTCATGAACCCAAGGTGGGGTTCAAAGAAATAGCTTTGGGGGTGACTGAAAAATTTGTGGCTTATGGAGCTGGTACCAAAGCAAATATTTTGAGGCGACGTAGCCCGGAGACTCAGGTTGATGAATCCGGAGACAATTTTTTGATAGTACCGGAATTGGATTTGTATGCTGTATTTGATGGTGTGAGTCAAGCTAATGGCGCTGAAGGGGCTAGAATCGCTTCGACAGAATTGAAAAAAAGAATTGAAGCGGTAAAGACAAAAATTAAACCGAAAGACATGAGTGCCGAACAGGCGAGAAAAATTTTGTTGGCTTTGCTTCGGAGTGTAAATGGGATGCTGAGTGATATGAATAAAGGAAAAAAACAAAACGAAAAATTTTTGACAACGATGACCTTGTCTATGAGGGTGGGGAATGAAATGATTATGGTTAATATTGGTGACAGTCGGACATATTATCAAGGTCTCGGTGTTTTGTTGGAGCAAGTAACGGTAGATCATGATTTGATGCGTCATGATTTGGAAGAGAGAAAGGGCATTTCTCCGGTGGTTGATGAGGTTGCCGGTGTGGGCGTGAAAAATATTGAAGAGATTCGTATGGCTCAAAGCCGTCGGTCACCACTGCTTGATAATAGGGTGGCAAGACTACTTGGACAAGGGAGTCGTTTGGATTTTGCACCGGATGTGTATGTTCGAAAAGTAAAGAAGGGTGAAAGATTTTTACTTTGTTCTGATGGGATAACAAAAGAGGTGACTGATGAGAATTTGGCTGACAGCTTGTCATCATTTACGCATAAAGATTTCAAAGCAAGTGCCGAGGAGATAATCAATAGAGCGATCAAAACTGAACAATATTATGAACATGATGATAAAGTAATGGCTTTAATTGAAATAAAATAGTTGATATGAAAAAATATTTGATAATTGTTTTTGGAGTGATATTAATGTTGGTTTTGGTTGTTGGAGCACAAGCGCAAACTTTGACTGAGAGATTGAATGGTAAGATTTTATTGCAAGTGCAAGAACATGGAGAGGCTTGGTATATTTATCCATTGGATGGATTTCGATATTATTTGGGTCGGCCGGCTGATGCATTTACTTTGATGAAAGAATTGAGTCTCGGTGTGAGTGATGCGGATTTTGATAAATTTAACGGCAAGGCTCCGGCGCGTTTGGCTGGGAGGATTTTGTTCAAGCCTGAAGACAACGGTAAGGCGTATTATGTGAAACCCGATGATTTGAGCCTGCATTATCTCGGACGGCCTTTGGATGCTTTTAATTTGATGCGGGAAATGGGCCTTGGGATCACAACTGAAAATTTGGAGCAAATAACTATCGCTCCATTATCACAGATGGAAGGGTTTGTAGACTGTGGCCAAACGGAAATAAATGGTGAATTTTATAAGGTTGGTTTTACTTGTATCGTACAGAAGTTTGATCGTTGTCAACCGGCGACATATCAAGCCACTGTTGATTTGGGATCTTTGGGTGGGTTGGTGACATATGTTTATCGTATAATTGGCTTGGAAGATGGTGGTTGTCTGGTGCAAACTCAATACACTCAAAATCCAAATCCAGATTGGATAAAAAAGAAACTGATGTGTCATTATGATAATAATAAATCACTGTTTGAAGCCCATGATGAAGTTTTTAATCGATTGTGGGTAGAAAAAGATAAGAGCGATTGTACCGGTGATTTGGCTGATATATTAACTCAATAAGAATGGCTAATAAAAATAAAATAATCGCCCCTCGACTAGCTCGGGGCGGTTTTTTGATCAGCTATCAATCTTTGACATGATGATAGGGCTGTTTGTAATCGCTGTCGATGTGTGCCTTTGAGAACGATGTATTTTTGGTCGTGTTTTTTCAATTCGGAAATAAATTTTTTGTGCATCCAATGACGAATATGTTCACCATCACGGGTGCCGTCTTGAACAAATGGAATATCGTCGGCAGTAATCAAATACAAATCATAATGACGATTTTTGGACTTATGGTTGACTTGTTTATCTTGATGGCCAAGATATCTTTCATGCCAGATGGCGGTTGCGAACGAGTTGGTGTCACAAATCAAAAGTTTGTTGGCGCGTTTGGCCAAAGCGTCTTCAAATTGATTTTGCATGTGGGCGATGTGAGAAAATTCAGTTGTATCCCATTTGGAATTTTCCGGTTCGTATAATCTGCCCTCGCTATAAAAACGGCCATATTCTTGAACCCATGAGGTTTTTAATTTCTGAGCCAAAGAGTGAGCCATGGTGGTTGTGCCGGTTGATTCTGCTCCCACGACACAGACTCGTTTGGCAAAATGGGCTCGAACACATGGTTCCAGATATTGCCAATATTTGTAAGGATTAGAGCGGACTTTGGTAGCTGAGATGGGAACATGAACTCGTTTTTTGTCTACCAAGATATGAATGGAGCCCATGTGGCGACAATAATCGTGTCCATAATCTTCGGAGGTAAAGACAAAGTTTGGTGTGAATCCAAGGAATTTTTTGGTATATTTAGCCCAGGCAAGTGAATCATCATCTTTTTCAATGTCGTTGACCACTAGGACTTTAGTTTTGGGGTGAATCTCTTTTAACCATTTGGCTCGGAGGTTGCCGGGGATGGTTTGCGAAGATCGGTCGCAAACAACAACAAATAGCTGATCAACTTTTGACGCAGCAAAATCAATCAAGTATTTGTGTCCGCGATGTGGCGGGTAAAATTTTCCGATTACCAGTCCGGTTGTCGGTTTTTTTGTTGTCTTTGTCATATATTTTAAGCCAATTATAAAGTCCTTTGCTGGCTAAAATCAAGAAGATGAAATAGAGAAGTGAAATAAAGACCACTCCTTTGGCGAAATATAGCCAGACACCGATAATGTCAACAAATATCCAGAGGTACCAGCATTCGATTTTTTTATAAATCATAAGAATAGTGGCGACAAAACTTAACACGGTAGTAAAGGCATCAAGAAATGGATAGGATGCAGCTACCGGGAAAATATTGGGGAATATGATATGAATATTGCTAACAAAGGCGGTTAAGGCAAATGTGGAGATAATAATTATTCCCAGATATATTAGATTGTGAATTTGGGAATTGTGGGAAATTTTTAAAACCTTTTCTTTTGCTTGCTTTTTGTCTTGGCGATAATACCACCAAGCCCACCAGCCATAAAATCCGGTAATAAGATAGTAGAATTGTTCGAACAAATCAGAGTAAAGTTGAATTTGGTAAAAGAGAACACCAAACAAGACTACGCCAACAATACCGATGGGCCAGTTCCAGATATTATTGCGAGCCACTAGCCAGACACAAAGTAGATTGAAGATTGTTCCAAAAAATTCCAAATAGCTCATAGGATAATCAAGCACAGTAAAGAATGTGGTGTTGACATCTAGGAGGTGAGTGATGAAATCAAGCATACGTTTGTTTTGTTATGAATTAACTCTCAGTTGTATTATAGTGTATTTTTTACACTAAGTCAAGAGTTGGAGAATGGAGGCTGTTTCTTCGCTAAAATTAGTAAAAAACATTTGTTATTGGAAGGACGATTGTTGATAAGTAGAAAAGAAAATTATATTTTACACAATAAAAAAACGGCCAAAGAGGGCAGCTTTTGCTATGATCTTGACAATAATAATTTTACTTGGTAATGTGTGGTATTCATCTATTCCCCATAAGTGGAGGAGGGGCTAAATGAAGAAGGTACTTGTGTCAGTAATTGTATTTATGATGAGTTTGATGATTTTGAGTTGCGGTAGTGATAAAAAAATTTGTTTTGTGAATGATGATGGGGAAAAAGAATGTCATGTGTTTCAACAGTATGGACTTTTTGATCAGGACAAACAGAATCCAAACGTTGAGTATAAGGTGGTCACTGGTAATGTAGTTTGGGGAATTTTGGGGTTTGAAATGGGGCTTATTCCGCCGGTTGTTTTATTTGGATGGTATCTGTATGAACCGGTTGGAGCAAAAGCTCCCGGTCAACCAGGCGCTCGAGATTAAATACTTCTAAATTAAGGAGTATTTTTTTATTTTGATAATAATTGTTTTTGGGTCAGTTTTATTTTATTCGGGGAGGAAATTATAAGGCTGATAAAGACAATGACAAACATACCAGCCGATGCACTGATGAAACTAACGGAGAAGACATTGATAGTCAGGTACAGAGCGCCATAAAATAATATTCTTGGGGCCATGGAAAAGATGTTACGAAAGGTTGAGGCCGTGAGTAGGTCTTTTTTTTCCGCTTTTTCAAATAAGGTACTTTCAAGTGGCAAGGAAATTAGTATGGTAAATAATCCAATGAAGAAAACGGTAATGTAGTAAAATATTGTACTGTCAAAAAGAAGGCGACTAATCCAAGTGAGAGCGATCAGGGTGGCGCCGGTGACGATCATGGTGTTGCGATTTGATTTTTTCATATGACCACTAAAATAAGTGAAGATCATGGTCGTCAATGAAACAATGATGGGAATAATAGCTACGGATTGTAATGAATTGAAAATAGTAAAAATATAAATGGGCCAGATGATACCTTCAGCTACACCATGAAATGAACTGAATGAGGTGATAAGATATTCTTTGATGTCACTCCACTTGGTAAAAAATTTGAAAACGCTAATGGGTTCTTTCTTTGGTTTGTCATCAATGTTTTTGATGTGAAAAAGAGGCCAGAGGGATAGAATCAAAATTATAATGCTGGAAATAATTAGTACTTGTTCAGAGGTAAAGATTAAAATCAGAGCGCCAAATAGTGGGGCAAGGACACCGGCAAATTTTTTGGCTATATAGAGTAAGCTATTGTCTTTTTGAAGATTTTTTTTGTGGGGACTACATTTGACGAAAAAATATAAATGAGAAACCCAATATAAAGCATCATAGATGGCCATGAATAAAGCCATAAAGGCTAAAGTTGTCCAATTGCCTAGTGCGAGATTATAAAAAAGAAAAAAGAAAATTAAGTATGAAATGGTTCCGAGGGCCGTGACTTTTTTTGCTCCGAGTCGGTAAATTAAGGATTTGGCCACAAAGTTGAGTGGTACATCAAAAAGGTTGTATAACAAGTAATAAAGCATGATAGCGCTAATTGAATAACCGGTTTTCAATAGAATAATCGGAATGAAAATAGAAATTAAAGACCGACCAAAGACATGAAGCCAGGCAGATAGTTCAAATTGCCAAAAATCTGTCCGAAAAAATCGATAAAATTCATGATAATGGAAATGTTGATAAAGGCGCATGTTTTTTGATTATTTTTACTGTTTTAGTATAACATAAAATTGCTCATATGTTTAGACTATAATTATTTTACAAGGGATAAATGCTTGATATAATTAGAGATATAAGAGGGGGTAATTTTTATGGAAAATAAAAAATAGTCATAAGACTAGATGTTATAAAGGTGATTTTATTGTAAATCAATGTTGGTTTGTGAGTTGGGCGTATGTTTGTTAATTTTTTTGATGATAAAGCTAAGGGATTTGAGGAAAACAATTAGACAGAGAAAGACAATCAAAAAATGATATTCAAATGATTTGGCGGCTGGAATAAGTTTGTCAATTGAAAGACTAATAGAAAAGCCAATTATGATAAAAGCCAGGGTCCAAATAAATCCACTGATCAGATCAATGATAATAAATTTCTTTGTGTTGACATTGCTGTACCCCAAGAAAAAGGGGATGATCATCCTAAAACCGATTAAAAATCTAAAGAAAATAATAATCTTGTTTTGATGGTTGCTGATAATGCTTTGGACTTTGGTTAGCCGTTTGGCAATAAATTTTGGGAGGATTTGATGCCGATGGCAATAACGACCAAGAAAAAAGTACAGTTGGTCTGCGACGAGAGTCCCAATTAATCCCAGGACTAAAATTAGCCAAAATTCATAATGATATGCATTGGCAATGTAGCCACTGGCGATCAAAACAGTTTCACCTTCAATGAAGGTGCCGATAATGATAAAAAGAAAAAAATAAATTGGAGTAACTAATGTCATGAATCTTTAATTAATATGATGTTGATTCAAGTGCTATGGAGAAAGCGATATTCACTCTTATATTTTATTGTAGCATTATTGTTATTTATTTCAATAATGTTGACACCGAAAGTAATATCGGGGAAAATTTTTATATTTGAAGAAGAGGTGGTGCAAATGTCTTTGGTTTTTATGTTATTGTTGGTTTTTGTTTTTTCAACGTATAAGCTGGTTGAAGAGTTGAATAAGATAAAGCAGGAATTAATTTCCACTTACAAGTATATTGGAAAACTCAATGTGAAACAAGAGGGGTTTGTTGATTTGGTCAAGGAGTTTCATTTGATTCCAAATTCCAGAAATGATTACAAGAAGTTGTTGAAAAATATTTGTTATAGAACGTTGGGTTTGGTCCATGGTGATTGGGTTCGGATTCGTTTGGTTAATGGGAGTCTAAATACTTTGATTGAAGTAAAGAGCGATCATGATGGGAGTGACACTTTTAACGGTAAACATATTTCCAATAAAAGTTTGATGGAAGGTCTTGGAGGTGAGATGTATTATTATATTACATCATCGTTTGGAAAATATGGAGCGCGAATATTTTGTATGGCAAATGTGAATTTGAACGAAGAAGATAATTCAGAATTTTTTAATATATATTTTGCATTTGTTGATGTTAAGCTATCCTCAAGATTAAGTATGTTTAATTTTCTAAGTATTTGTATAAAAAATCGTCTGTATTTATGACGATTAATTTGAGTCGATGTTAAAGCAGTACTGGGTGAAAATTTTTGATTATAATGATAGTTCTTGTTGTTTTTCTCTGAATCCTTGGGCAATGTTTGTTTGATTTGGTGTGGTTGGTTGATCGAGTGTAGGTAAGAGATCAGCTACTTGGTCCCAAATTTGTTTTATTTTATCAAGTTCAGTATAGCTTTCAAATGCTAGTTGGATAGTTTTGTTATCGATTGTTGTTAATTCAATTCCTTGTTTTTTTAATTGTAGAACAAAATTGGTGGGAAATTCAAAGTTTTTGAACGGTGTACCATCACAGCTGATGACTTGGAAATTTTCATCATAAAATCCTGACTCATAGGTAGAGTATCCTTTACGCCTCATGGTCAAAACTGCATCACGAACTTGTGGTTCGATTACTTCAATATAGCCTCCGAGTGACATTTCTTCTTCAGTCGCTTTGGGGTTGTTTTTTTCACGATCCACAACATCATCCCAGGTTTGGATAACAACTTTTTTTCTTAGTTTGGCGAACTGGTTAAAAAGTTTGATTTTTTCTATTGGAATTTTGTGGAAATCAGCAAGCTTTTTTAGATCAGCTTCAGTACCGCACTCCAAGTATTTGCTAAAAATTTCGCTATCCCTTAAGTCTTCTTTCAGAGTGGGTGGTTGGTCAAAATGATTCATATTAAGT
Organism: Candidatus Falkowbacteria bacterium CG10_big_fil_rev_8_21_14_0_10_39_11; assembly: GCA_002773615.1. GTDB lineage: Bacteria > Patescibacteriota > Patescibacteriia > UBA11705 > UBA11705 > UBA11705. Next base: position 12,143 of record PFAP01000017.1, on the reverse strand, counting down.
AAAGATATTAATTATAGTGCTATTATAGCACAAAAAAATAGCGTTTATTTACGCTATTTAGTTCCAATAAAGAAATGGGTTCTGCCAATCGGGAAAAGTTGTTTCGAGCCAGTCATGGGCGGCGTTGTATTTGACCAGGAGGTTAACTTGTCTAGTCTCATGGTTTGTTTCGACAGCTCCGGTTTGAAAAATTACTGGTCCGTTGCTACCGCGACCGCGAACAATTACACTGATCAGGTATTTGTTGTTGTCCGATTATTGATTAATCGATTCTTTGACGTAAAAGAATCGGAGCCAAAATAGTGTGGTGTTACCATGAGGATAATCAATTACGGCGCGCAGATTATTTTGAGCGTCATATAGGTTGTTGATTGAATCAATTGTTGTTTTGAGTCTGGCAATAGTCTTGTCGGTGAAATGATCTTCAGTTTCAATTAGAGACTTTGTAATGATTTTCGCTTTGGCTTGCAGCAAGTGGGTTTTAATTTTGTCCAGTTCATTTTGAACCCCCTGAATTTGCAGGATAGAGTCACTACGCCAGAGCGGTGAATTTTGATAAAACAGGAAATTTAATAGAAGCCGGAGATGTTCAGGTATTTCTGAGTGGAATTGTATGACCATTACGGACATTTTGACCTCCGAGGTTATGGGGTTGATAAGATGTTTTAGGCACGAACATAGTGCACTCTGGAATTGAGATCTTGACTTAAATTAGATAAAATGTCAAGATTTAATGTTCGTTAGATGTTTTTTGTTTGGCTTTAGCATTTGGAAAGATTAAATACTTTGTAGTTGGGTTTTTGTTATCCCCATTTTTCTTCCTTTTGGTCAATAATTGTTGTAAAATAAGAAGAGATTAGTATAATTTGATCTAAATGTTTATGCTTGATAATAAAAATAAACAAAAGTCTTCTTCGGGGATATCTCCGCTTACGTCAAAGATTCAGAGGATAGATCAAGACGCAAAAAAAATATTAATTGTTGAAGATGAACGCAGTTTGAGAGATGTTTTAGTTTTAAATATGAAACGAGAAGGATTTGATGTCCTAATCGCTAAAAATGGTCAGGAGGGTTTGGATATGGCTTTACAGGAAAATCCAGATTTGATACTGCTTGATTTGGTGATGCCTGTGATGGACGGAATGGAAATGCTTCGGAGATTACGTCAAAATAAAAATGGAAAAAAAATAAAAGTAATTATTTTGACTAATTTAATTGATACTGGTAAGGCAGAGGAAGCGGCTCAAAATGAAGTTTATGACTATTTGTGTAAGGTTGATTGGTCAATGGAAGATTTGATAAAAAAAGTCAGAAAGATATTGGGAATAAGACTATAACAATGGGGTTGATACTGGGTTTTTTCCATTAAATACCCCAATAAAATATGAAATTAGCCGAAGCGGTTTTAGAGACTGTTTTAATTAAAAATAAACTTGTTAACAATAAACAGCTTAAAGAGTTGAGAGATTCTTCACAAAAAGCTGGTATTTCTTTGTATTCTCAAGTTATTAGTAGTGGGTTGGTTGTTAGAGAGGTTTTATGTGGTTTGATTGCAAAATATTTTGATGTGAAGTGTTTTGATCCGAATACAATGACTGTTGATAAAGAAGCGTTGAAATTAATGTCAGAAATTGTTGCAAAGAAAAATCTGGCAGCAGTTTTTGTTAGAGATGAACATGGAGTACATTTGGTGGTTAATAATCCGGCGAATGAAGAATTTATTAAAAATTTTGAAAAGAGGATTGATGAGGATGTGATTCTTTATTTTGCTGATGAGGAGGCTATTTTAAAAATCATTAGCCAATATAGAGGCGAAGTAACTGAAAATAGCTTAGGTGATTTGATCGCAAGCATTAGTCAAAGTGATACGGCTGCGGGAAGGGCGGAGGATTTGCCAGTGATTCAAATTGTAGACACATTACTCAGTATGAGTTATGAGAATAAGGCTTCTGATATTCATATTGAACCATTTGAGGCAAAGACGGTGATAAGATTCCGAATTGATGGAATCCTTCATGATATTGTTGACATACCAACTGTCTTGCATGATTTGATCGTAACGAGGATAAAGATTTTATCTCGATTGCGGACTGATGAACATCGATCAGCTCAGGATGGTCGGTTGAGTTTTAAATATAAAAAAGCAAAAATTGATGTACGGGTTTCAATTGTCCCCTTAATTAAGGGCGAGAAAGTTGTTATGCGTTTGTTGGCAGAAGGAGCCCGTAAATATAAATTGACAAATTTGGGGTTTAATAAAAATGATTTTAAAAAGGTGAAAAACGCCATTAATAAGCCGTGGGGAATGATATTGGTGACCGGGCCGACAGGATCGGGTAAAACGACTACACTTTATTCAATTTTGAATGTTTTAAATACTAGAGAAATAAATATTTCAACGATTGAAGATCCGGTTGAATATGATATTGATGGCATCAATCAAATTCAGGTGAATCCAAAGACAAATTTAACGTTTTCAGATGGGTTGCGAGCGATTGTTCGTCAGGATCCAGATATCATTATGGTGGGTGAAATTCGTGATCCGGAAACAGCTAGTATTGCGATTAATTCGGCGATGACTGGTCATTTGGTTTTATCTACTTTGCATACCAATGATGCGCCAACAAGCTTGCCTCGTTTGCTTGATATGGGAATCAAATCTTTTTTGGTGGCTTCAACAGTTAATGTCATCATTGCTCAGCGTCTGGTGCGACAAATTTGTGAGAAATGTAAGTATACTGTTTCGGTTGCGCCTGAGGTGAAGGAAATAATTGAGAAACAACTTTCTCCAACGTTGATAAAAAAATACGGCTTAAATTTACCAAAAACTATTTTGTATTACGGTAAGGGTTGTAAAGCGTGTCAGAACTCCGGATATTCCGGGCGTATTGGTATTTTTGAAGTTTTAATGATGAACGAAGATGTGAAGCAGTTGGTGTTGTCAAAAGTGAATGCGTCAACATTAAAGGCCAAGGCAATGGAGGCCGGGATGCTACCTATGATCGAAGATGGTTTGTTGAAAGTGCAGCAGGGGATTACCACGATTGATGAAGTTTTAAGAGTAACACGAGAATAATATGGTATTGCAAAAACAAATTAAAATAAAAAATTCAAAAAAAAATAATTTAGATCATCCATCGGTTATAAAACGGAGGCAACTAAAAGATGCTGATAAACAAGAAAAGAAAAAAGTCATAAAGAAAAAGATGGATTTGAAAAATATCGCTTTTGGAGGAATATCAAAAAAATCAGTTTTGTATTTTACAAAAAATTTGGCTATTTTGATCAAAACCGGATCTACATTAATTGAGTCTCTAAGTGTTTTGGAAGATCAGTTGACAGGAAAGTTTAAGGTGACGGTGGCCGATATCATATCTCAGGTTCAAAAGGGGATTGGTTTGAGTGAAGCTTTAAAGAAATATCCGAAAGTATTTTCTGAAATTTATGTTAACATTGTCCGTATTGGTGAAGAATCTGGAACCTTGGACAAAAATTTAAAGTACTTAGCTGGTCAGCTTGAGAAAAACTATAAATTGAAAAAACAAATTATTGGAGCAATGATTTATCCAATGATTATTTTGGGCGGGACGGTGTTGCTGGCCGGTGGTGTTGGTATATTTATTTTGCCAAAAATCAGTCAGATGTTCAAAAATTTTCAGGTCAAATTACCTTTAACCACAAGAATAATGATCGTGATTTCTGATTTTTTCCAAAATCATGGAATTTTAGCCGTTTCGGTTGTGATTGTAGCAATTGTTTTGTTGGTTGTTTTGAGTAGAATGAGAGTTATTAAGCCATTCCTTCATGGTTTGATATTGAAGTTGCCTGTTATTGGTCGAGTATCTAAGAATTACAATTTAACAATGTTTTATAGAAGTATGTCTATTCTGTTGCAGACAGGATCAACGGTTGATGAAGCGTTGAGTGTTTGCTCTTTGACCGTTACGAATATCAAGTATAAACGGTTCATTGAAAATACTTATAAACAGATTAAGGGTGGCGGTAGTCTGTATGATATTATATTAAACAATAAAAAATTAATTCCGCCTACAGATAGTCAAATTATCAATGTTGGTGAAGAATCAGGAACGATGGCTGATTCTTTTACTTATGTGGCTGAAATTAGAGATGACGAATTGAATGACATTACCAAAAATTTGTCAGTTTTACTTGAGCCGATATTGTTCATATTGTTGGGGATAGCTGTCGGTTTGTTAGCAATGTCTATTATTGCGCCGATATATTCAATAACTGAAAGCTTTTAATATGAAAGGCTTTACTTTGATGGAAATATTGCTGGTGATGGCAATTGTTGTGATTATTTTGGGATTCAGTTTTCCTCTTTATAAATCTTTCTCATCATTAAATACACATCAGGCGGTAAAAAATGAAGTGGTTCAGTTGTCACGATTAGCTCATGCTAGAAGCTTGGCCGGGTTAGGTGATCAAGAACATGGTTTGTATTTTTCAGGTTTAACTGTAACTTTGTATGAAGGGAGTGATTATGTTTCAAGAATCCAGAGTAATGATAGGGTCCATGAATTGCCGGAAAAATATTTTTTTGATAATACATACGATATTGTTTTTGCGGTAAAAACTGGTTTGGTTGGTGGTAATTATCAAGTTGGGATGGGTAATAGTATTGATAATACTGTTTTGTATATTAATATTAACACTGAGGGCTATATTTATTAAACGCTATGAGACAGCCGGGTGGTAACAAGGGACAAACATTAATTGAAGTCATTGTTGTGGTGGCTTTATTTTTTCTTTTGGTGACCGGTACCGTGATGTTGTCTGGTCGATATTTTAATGGCTTGCTGTATGCGCAAGAGTTGGCGGCGGTTCAAATTTATGTAGATCAAACATACGCCATAATTGACTCGATGGCCCAAGAAGATTGGACGAATATGGCTGTTGGTCAATATGGTTTGATTTATAGCGGTGGAATCTGGTCTTTTGGTGGAAGCTCAGATATTATTAAATCCAAGTACACTCGGCAGGTGAGCGTGGCAGCTGTTCAAAGAGATGATAACTGTCAAGTGGTGTTTAGTGGTGGTATAGAAGATCCTGACACTAAAATGATTGCCGTGCAATTTGCGTGGAATGGTGTTACCGGCAATAAAAACGAGTCTTTTTCGCGGTATCTCACACATTGGCAAGCTCCAGAGCGGACATGTGTTGAGGCTCAAGCTGGAAATTTGGTTTTGAATATTGATAATTCAAGTATTGATGCCACGAGAAAATCAATTGTTGGTACAGTGTTGAGTAATGAAGGAGTTATTTCAATCACAATTGATAAAATGATAATAACTTGGACTGAACCGGGTAATATGGTTTTTATTAAGATTGATGGCACAAATTATTGGCACGCTACCAGTGGCGTTGGTTTGCCAATCGGCTCTCAACCCTCTGGAACGGAAATAGATATTGTAGATTTTGTATTAGAGCCGGGACTGTCATATGATATTGATAATATTCGTTTTGATTCAAAAGTTGATGGTTCAGAGGTTACCATTACTGCTGTCATGGGCGATGGATCAACTAAGACTGAAGTGACAACGCCTCCATTTATACCATAATATGAAAAATAAAGGATTTACATTGATAGAATTAGTTGTTTATTTGGCCGTGGTAGTTATAATCATGTTGGCAGTGATTAATTTTGGCTTTACTTTTATTGTCCAAGAAAAAAAAGCTCAATTGAGAACGGAAGTAAATGCTTCGGGTCAATATATTTTGAATAAAATTGATTTTGAAGTAAAGAGAGCTAATGGTATTGATGGTACAAGTGTTTTGGGGATTAATCCCAGTGTTTTGGTGATAAATACAGATGGAGGAGATATTGTTTTTGATACTTTTGTGAAAAGTTTGACTTTGAACAATCGAACAATAAACATTACAAAATTGCGAATGCAACGGGGATCGGCACCGGCGGTTGATATCACCGGAGACCAAATTGATGTGACTAATTTTACTGTAGAAAATATTAACGGAATGTCAGCTGACACTTTAAATATTGATTTGCAAATTAATTCATTGAATCCCGATAATGATCCAAAATATGAAGCAGTGGACTCGTGGAATACGACGGTCACAATCAAATGATGGTTTTGTTATGATTGTATTGGTGATTATAATCGCAGCTTGGTTTTCAATTGTAGCCATTCGGGGTTTTTTGAGTGGATTGAATCATTTTAATGCTACCTATACCACTTGGCGAACGGAATCGCTCAAAGTTGAAGCGGAAGGTTGTTTGGATGAAGCCTGGCTGCAGATAAATCGAGATGCATCTTATGTTGGTGCGGTATTGGGTAACTGTCAGATTGCCGTGACGCCAAACGCTGGGAAATTTGATATTATAGTTCAAGTATCTTCGGATGATTATAACTATGAAATAAACAGTAATGTTAGTCGCGAACCTTTTGTTGTTAATAATTGGGAATAAAGAGTTGTTGGTAAGAAATAAATGTTGTATAATAGCAATAGAAGATATATTTTTAGATTAATAAAATAAATTTTATTATGAAAAAAGGTTTTACTTTGATTGAACTATTGATCGTGATTGCAATTATAGCAATTCTTGCGGTCGTGGTTTTTGTGGCTTTGAATCCACTCGAGAGATTCCAGGACGCAAGAGATGCTCAAAGATGGACTGATATTACTGCCATCCGTGAAGCAGTTAATGTGAATTTGGTTGATAACAATGGTACTTTGCTTCCAGCAGTATCAGGGTTAACTGATGATTCATATTATGTTGTCGGTACTTGTGCCTCTGGAGCGGATGCTACATGTACAGCTAAAACTACTCAAGCAGCTTGTGTGGATTTGGCTGGATTGGTCACTGATGGACAACTTTCGAGTATTCCGTTTGATCCAAGTACTGGAGATTCAGCCAATACAGATTATTACATTATGATTGATGCTAATAATTCAATAGCAGTTGGTGCCTGTGATCCAGAAGGCGGATCAGCCGTCAGTATTGCTTACTAGGCTTAAAATAGTATAAAAAACGCCCTTTATTTGTTCAAATAAGTTTGGCTTATTTGAAAAGGTGAGGGGCGTTTTTTTTGTCTAAAATTAGATTTAATGTTGACAAATTTTAATAATAGTGATATAGTGATAGGTTCACAAAATCGGATAAAGAAGGGGGTGATATGTCTTTCAAGCACAAAGATTTTCAAGATTGGCTGGCTGAGGTCAATTGGATTGTTACTTTATATGATCTGGCGAAGAAGCATGATCTTGACTGGTATCAAATGTTTCGGCAGCGACTTCAAACGTATCGAGTTTGTGGTCCGATTGAAAGATATATGGTAAAGAAGCATGGTGAATGTCCGAATGGTGGTTTATTGACACCTGATAATCCGACAGTACAGAAACTGGAAGCGATTGCTGCTGAGATTCGAACTTGTCCAGCTGAACTGCGAGTGCGGCAGTTGGTACGTGAAGCCTATGAAACGGTACGGCCGGACATATCGATTCAAGAAATCATCAAACCGGGCTTTCTGCAAGGAACGACAACAGCCTGAAGCAGAGCTTCGGGCAAGAACAAGGGAGGTAGTTATGGATGTGATCCCGAATAATCATAAGGTTGTCCAGGTCGGTAGTTTCAATTATCGAGTCTATAACAAGGGAATTGGTATTTGGTGTGTCGTGGACGTCAACGAGGATAGCTGGCACAGCAATTGCGGTGAAGCGCCGGAGGTTTTTGTGGCTCGTTGTCTTGAACTGGGCAAGATTCTTGTGCCCGAGACATTTAATCAACCACAACGAAAGGACTAGATCATGAGTCTGAAAGATGTGGTGCGTTGGGATCACAAGATGGTTGGACCGGTTGGTAATAATGGGGGATCAGGTGTGTTGTAGCGGTTGGGTGATGATGGATGGGAATTGGTGTCAGTGACTTCGGGTCGTCATCACCGGAACTTCTATCTCAAGCGGCCGCGTGTGAGTGATATGCTCAGTAAATATGTTGGGGAAAGGCAGCTGTGTCAGGTTGATAGAAAGTGGTACGAAGTATTGGATAAGACGACTAGAAGGAATTGTGTTACGGTCAGTCTGAATGGTGATCTTTTCTTTGGTAGTGAAGATCAATCTCAAGAAGAGTTTTTGAAGCGTCTTCTCAACGAAGGAATTCTGCTACCGTCGTACGATCCGCCCCAAGAGGATGTACTACCAGGAGAATGTAGGTAATCTAAATAGAACTAACAAGTTCTATTTTTTTGTTGAGTTGATACAATGGAAGAGTTGTTATGGATCTTATGGGTAAATTCATGTTTAAAGATATTTTGTTTATTGGGGGGCGCTGTGGGGCGGTGGCGATAAGCCTCCAAAATCTTATTATAATTGTTATTTGGATAAATACGTTTAAATAAGCGTATTTTTTGTGTTTTGGAAAAAATAATTTATAAAAGAATAAGATATTATTAATAAATACTAATATGGCTAATGATGAATTTTTAACAAAAAAGAGGGCGGCAATGAAATTTTATATTAATAAATTTTATGGCCGGATAAAAATAATAGAAAGAAAAAGGATAGTGGTAAGCTCGATGCAATTAGAAACAAATTAAATAAAATGTAATTTGGATTTTGAAAATAAAATAGGAAAAAATGAGGTGATTGAAAAATAAATGGAGCGAGGGGTAGAGCAGGCGGCAGATGATAATAAAATTTTGGAAGGAGAGGCACAAATCGCGGTGGCGGCAGCGGAAAAAGTTGTTGATCCTCATAGTGAAGAAGATAGGTAGGCCTTGGAAGAATTAAAGCAAAAATTGAATGAGATGGCATCAGAGCCAACTCCAGATAAAGTAAAGATGAGTGAGAAAATATCGGGAAAGCTTATTGAAGCATATGCGGAAGGAAATTATCAGAAAGTAGTGGATGTTTTGTTTGATCCGGATCTTGGGTTTGATACTCAAAAATTGATGAATGCTATTCAAATGGATTTTGAAGGGATAAATAAAGTAGCGGAAATGGATGAGTCCGAAGCCAAAAGGTATGGTGAATCAAAGTTTCATTTTTTATCTACAGTGCCAGATAAAATGTCTGAGATGTCAGGTGATGAAAGGGCGGCAAAGATTTTGAAATCAATTTCTTGGATGTTGACTTTGAAGGGACCAATGAATGAAGATAACAGCAATAAGCGAGTTAATTATGATCTTGGAGGTTCAACTTCGGCCCGTGATTTGGAACATACGGTAGTTAGAAGTCGTCCGGATTTGTTTGCAGCTTTGATAAATGATCCCCAATTGGGGCCCCTTATAGATAAAAATGGAATTTAACTAGTACGCTGGCGGCTAAAAATTATAATAATTATGGTGATGCAGCAAAAGAAGCGATGGGTAAATCTTTGCATCGAGCCAATAATACAGTTTATAGGGCTGAATATGATTTGGAACAAGCTCAAAAAAACAGGAGACGAAAGAAAGACAAGTCGGGGAGAGACTGGATGAATAATTGGCAGCAAAAAATCAGAACAGAAGCTGAAAATAGGTTTGCGACAATATAATTCGAAACTTTTAGTTCAAAAAACCGGCTACAGCCGGATTTTTGTTAAAAATTTATCGAGTGGTATATAAGTTGATAATTTAGTTTGAATAATTATATGTTTTTTTTGGATGATTCCAGTTGATCTTTGTTGGTGCTTGAAGGTAAGTTTAGCACAGAATCAAGAGCGTAAAGTGTGAAATGATAGTAACGAGCGCCTGATGGTGGACATGGATCGCCATAATCGGTCGAACCAAAGCTTGTTGTGCTTTCAATTTAATATAGAAGTTCAAATATAAAACCCCTGTATCATGACAGGGGGTGCTATGGATTGATAACCATAACGAGATTACAAATGTGCAGAGTTCAATCGGGAGTGAATGTAGGGTCGAATCAGGGTGTTGAGCTCATAGTGGATACCCACATGCTCACACGATCGACGTTCTTCATCACTACCGGTAAAGACAAAAACAGATTTAATACTTTTGTACTGGATCAGGTCAATGAATTCTGAGAGAGGCAAGTTTTTGATCTTGATATCAACAGCTCGAAGACGATGATGTTCGCCATCCATATCATAAATACGCATATGAGTGGCTGATTCAATAGTTGGGGAGTTCATCTCTCGACCGTCATTATCTAGAATTAAGGCTTGAGCTTCGCGCATAAACGGATATTCAGGTTGCTGGAAGTAAACATGGACTGTTTGGCCCATGAACTCTTCGAACTGACTGAGGTATTCCTTGACTTGTTTTTTTATTGTTCGCCAGAGAGGGCGATGAGCTTTGCTGCTGGCAGCGGTTTCGACTGAAATCAGACAGGTCGCCGTGTGACCATCAGAAAAGCTGGTGATGTCTGTGACTGCACGAATGCCAGGGATTTTCTTTACTATCGCTCTAATAGTTTCAACTTTGTTTGTGCCAATAGATTTAGCCAGCAACACATGGAAGGCATTACCGAGAATTTCCCAAGCGGTTTTAATAACCAAGTAGGCAACAAAGAGGCCAAGAGCATACTCGATAATTCCTCCGATGATGGGAATTGCAATTGGGAAAGTCGAGCCAAAGAGGAAAATTAAACCGAATTTGCTCAGGAAGCCAATGAAAGCGGCAATTTCGATTTTGCCGTCACTAATGGTTTCTTGACCATCGGCAATCAAACTGACCATACCAGCTTTTTTCCCGCAAACAATTTCATAGCGACCAATAATCATGGAGATGATGGCGCTGATACCGGCTGCACATAGAACACCGATGAAGGCGCTTTCGGAAATTATCGGATTTTCAACTGGTGGGAAAATAAAACTGGGCAGATGAGGTCTAATGCTTTCATCGAGATTGGGCCAAAGTGAAATTAAGCCGGAAAGGGATTTTGTAGTGGTGTCATAGGCAAGAACAACCAAAGCAATGCCAATGCCAAGGACGATGATCGATTCAAGCCGTTTGCGACCCATCGGATATTCAGCTGATCGAGGTTTGTTGCCAAGGTAAATACCAAAGAACATAACTAAACCAACTTCAATCAGATCTGCAAAGTTGTGATAACCGTCAGCAATCAGCGCCGGAGAATTGACCCATTGGCCAACTCCATATTTCAAGCAAAATTTGATAATATATGCAATCGCTGCGATTGACATGACAACATAGGGAGAGAGAAGATGCTTTCTCCAGTTTTTCATGTTGTTATCCTCCTTATACCACAATCAAAGTGGGAGTGGGAGAATAATTCAGAACTTGTTCAGTGTGACTACCAAATACAACTTCGTCGGCGACAGCCATAATAATCAGGTGGCAACCATTTTGCAGCGCAGCTTCGGCGACGCCTTCGGCAATTACCTTGGGATAAACGGAGGTAATAATGATTTCATGATTGATGTTTAATTCAGAACAGATAGTCACAATGAATGATTCAGTTTCTCGAGCATTGGCGACCATGTGATCATGCCAGTCATTTGACGAACATGTAGGCTCCGGTCTGGTAGTGTGAAAGAAAACCAAAGTAGAGTCAGTCTGCTTCGCAATAGCAAGAGCTAACGGCAAACATTTGAGAAAAGTATCAAGACGGCCAAAAGGAATCATAATTTTCTTTTTTTCATGAGGATCAAATCCTGACTCATCTTGAGGCGCAAGAACAATCAAATTTCGATCACGATGACCACCGGTTTCTTTGCGAGCAACAGAGTTGCTAATGATGATGCTTCCATGAAGATGGTCAAGAGAGCTGATAACCTGAATGCCAGGCAAAGCCATTTGCAGGCGTTGAGATTGCATGGCTGAGAGATCAGGCCAATTTTTAGCCTCATTGGGAAGTTCATTGTTGCCGGTAAAAAGACTAATTGGAAGATTTAAGGTAGAAGCCATTGATCGGGCATATTTTAGTTCTCCAGGCTTTCGAATGCTAAGAAGAGTGATCATTTGAATCGCAGTCTGCATTTCTGTAAGCATCTTTTGAGTCGCCGTATGGAAGTCAGTCATTTGTGGCTCCTGATGTAGAGGTTTTGATTGTGAATGAACCTGTTATTTTAGCATAAATGTGTATTTTTGTCAACGGTAAAGTGTAATGTGCCGACACATATGGCGGTTTTTGCCCAAGACTGTATAATCTTGGTATATGGCAATATCTATGGCAAAAACAATCAAAGAAGAGCGCTT
>PFAP01000053.1 GCA_002773615.1 Candidatus Falkowbacteria bacterium CG10_big_fil_rev_8_21_14_0_10_39_11 | reverse complement strand
GGAAAAGTAAATAAGCAGAGTTGTGATTTTTACTGCAATGCCAACTATGAGTGGTATCAAGATTTTACTGAAACTAAAACAGGTATTGCCATTGATGATTGCGAAGAATTGCAGAAAATAGGCAATGATAGTAATTACCCGTTAAATGGAGCATATTATTTGGCTGACAATATTGATTGTTCTGCCACTAATCCTAGTGATCCGGATAACAAAGGATCAAAATGGGACAATGGCGGATTGGGGTTTGATCCGATTGGAGGGCAATCTGGTTTTCAAAGGTGGTTTGGCGGTAGTTTAGATGGGAATTGTCATACAATCAGCAATTTATATATTAATCGTCAGGTTGGTAAGGTTGGATTATTTTCCACAATTGGCAGTCAGTCTAATTCAACGAATTTTCCTACTGTTGTTATTAAAAATTTGACCCTGGATAATATTAATATTAGCGGATCAGGTTATATTGGTGGGGTAGCTGCTTCTGGTAGTAATTTTGCGTTTGATAATATTTCCGTACGTGGGAATATTAGAATGATCGCGAAGTCAGGAGATTTTTCGATTATAGGAGGATTAATTGGTTGGGGTCGAATTGGTTCTCTTTCATATAATAATTTTGTTGGCAAAATAGACGGCAGATCATATATTGGCGGCATTATTGGCTCTGCCAAACAAGTGTTTACAAAAAATAATTATACTGTTGCAGATATCCACGGCTCGGAAATATTGGGAGGAATATTTGGCGGTTCTGACTATCAAGAGGACTATATTGTGGTGACAGATAGCTATGCTACCGGTCCTATACATGGCAGTACTAATAATTCTATTGGCGGATTAGGAGGGGAAATGCATGTCGACTCTCAGATAATCAATAGCTATTCAACCAGTTTAGTGACATCAGATCTTCAAGCTGGCTCAGTTGGTGGATTAGCTGGGTCTATCCGTGACAGGTCGTATATTCAAAATAGTTATTGGGCTAAAGATACAAGTGGCCAAAGCAAATGTGTGGGGTCTGGCAGTGATAGCGGTTGCACGGGAGTCAATGAGGCTAATTTATTGGGAGACAAGAATCCTTTTTACAAAAATAATGGTTGGGATTTCAAGGATACCTGGACTAAAACTGCCACACATCCTTTGCTGAATGCTAGATTACAGTGTGGCGCTTGTGTGGAATCTCTTGTTTCTCCTTGTCGCGACACCGATAATGGTAAAGATATTTTTGTTAAGGGGGAAACTTATGATAAAGGGGCAGATAAGCCGTTTGTTGATAGTTGTGCTGATTCTACTCATGTAAGAGAATATTGGTGCGATGAAAATAGTCGGTTAGCTAGTAGCCCTATCGTTTGTCCTGATACCCATGTTTGTTCTGATGGCGCATGTATAGAAA
>PFAP01000049.1 GCA_002773615.1 Candidatus Falkowbacteria bacterium CG10_big_fil_rev_8_21_14_0_10_39_11 | reverse complement strand
TACATGTTCTGTTAATTGATTAAATATTAAACTTAGTAAACCTATTAATGCGAAACAGATAATGAAGATTTTAATTGTTCTCATACAAATTAAATTATAGTGGTCGGCTTCGTCAAGACACCAAAAGTGGATAAATGAGAGAGAAAGAAATTAATAAATTATGTAAAGTATACTTCAGCCGGCGGTAGATAATTCAGTGATTGATGCCGGCGTTCATGATTGTAAAAAGGAAAGTATTCGTTCAGTCCGATTTTTGTTTCGAGTACGTTTTCATACGAGTTTAAATAAATGTTTTCTTGCTTCACGGTTCGCCACAATCTTTCCACAAAAATATTATCCAAACACCGGCCTCGTCCGTCCATGCTGATCCGGATATTTCTTTTGGTTAGAATGTCAGTGAATTTTTTACTGGTAAAGTGGCCCCCTTGATCGTTGTTGAATATGTCCGGTTTGTATTGACTGATGTCTAATGCTTCATTCAGACAGTCCAAACAAAATTCAATTTCCAGCGTGTTGCTTAATTTCCAGCTGATGACATAGCGGCTGTACCAATCAATGACGGCAATCAGATACGCCCAACCGTTTTGCAATTTGATGTAGGTAATATCCGTGCTCCACACCTGGTTGGGTTTAAGTATTTTCACACCTCGAAGCAGGTACGGGTAAATATGATGTTCCTTGTTTGGAATACTTAAATTTAGTCTGGATTTTGGGTAAATCGCCTGTAAACCCAGGCATTTCATGAGTGTTCGCGTATGATCGCGTCCGATCGGTATTTGATGGGTTAAATTCAATTCAGCTTTTATCCGTCTGTTTCCATAGAACGGATGAGCCGTGTAAATTTCATCGATCAAATCCATTATTCTTTTGTCTTCCGGACTTATCCCGACCGGTTCATAGTAAAGGCTGGAACGAGACACTCCCAACATTTTGGCCTGTCTGGTTAAATGTATCTTTTCATTATTTTTTTCAATTAATTTGACTAAATCATTGTGGGTTAAAAACTGATAATTTTTTTTTCAACCAATCGAGTTCAATATCTCGTTGGCCGATCATTCTGTATAAATTATCCAATTCAGTTTGATGCTTAAATTCTTTTTGTTTTTCCTTTTTATGATTGTCTTTAAACAATTCCGTAAAATTATCCATGGCCTGTTTTTTCCATAATCCAATCTGTGTCGGATGAATTTGATACTCCGAACTTATTTGAGCGATGGTTTTATCACCCTTGATGGCGGCTAAAGCCACCAATGCTTTTTCTTGCGGACTGAAAGTCCGTGGTTGTTTAGTCATATATTTTCATTCTATCAGTCTCTCTCATTTCTGCAAATTTGGTGTTTAGTTTTACCAGACCATTATATCCATCGTCTCACAATGTGACCATTTCTTTCTTCCACAAAACAATTATCATTTTTTCGGTTCG